>CAYPJB010000321.1:0-5442 GCA_964410845.1 uncultured Bacteroidales bacterium
GCGGCGGCGGCTCCGGTGGCTTGGCAAGTTTCAATTTCACCATGAGTGAAGGTGGCGTTGGTGGTGCAGGTGGGCCACCAATCCACAGCTTGCTTTTCACCAACCCTGGCACACTCTCTACGACTTCACCGTGAAACTCCATCAGGAAGCTGCGCAGCTTGATAATGGCTATCGATTCCGGCATCCACGCTTCGAGCTGGGTGGCATCTTTCTGATTGTGCAGGACAAATTCCAAGGCACTCGGCGTCTTGCTGTGTGTCTTGTTGGCTACCGGTTCCTCGAACCCTTCCATGTTGAGCTTCTCACCCAGGGCAGCCATAAAGCGAGTGGCTAGATCGCGTGCATCTCGTGGGCGATCCATCGGGTATTTGCTCAGACATGCCATGACAACCTGTTCAACAGCTGGCTTGCAGGCACCTTCTGGCAGGCCCGCCTCCCTGAAACTGGGAGGTGAGGCTTTCATGTGCATGTTCATCAGCTCTTGCTCTTTCGGATGATCGAAAGGCCGGCGGCCTGTCAACATTTCATAGAGCATGACCCCTACGCTGTAGAAATCTGCCCGGTGATCTACATCATTGCCACGCATCTGCTCCGGGTTCATGTACTCAGGGGTGCCCACCGCTCGGATCGATTTACGCGAACCTTTCAGGTCTTCCATGGTGATGTGCGGTGCAGCAGCAAGCTTGGCCAAACCGAAGTCGAGCACCTTCAGCCGTTCGCTGGAGGTGCCCGGGTAGATGATCATCATGTTGTTTGGTTTGATGTCACGATGGATGATGCCTCGGTTGTGGGCAGCCTGGAGGGCTTTACAGAGTTGCACCAGAAGCTTGCCAACCCGGCGAGGCTGGAACACAGGCGTTTCATCAAGGATGTCGCCTAGTGGCCTGCCATCGAGGTATTCCATTACCAGAAACGGGCCGATACTTGCATCGACACCCGTCTTCAGCAGCGAGACAACGTGGGGATGCTGGAACTGGCTCAGGAACTCCATTTCTCGAATGAAGAGTTCGTGGAACCGCAGATCACTGATAAATCGCTGATGCATCGCCTTGATGACGACAGGAGCATCGTACTTGTGATCCTGGGCCAGAAAAGCGCGGCCCATTCCCCCTTCGCCCAGCACACTGACGATTTCGTAACGTCCATCCAAAATACTTTGGCCTACTGCCATTCTGAAGCGATCCGCCTGTGCTGAGTGCAGGAAGTGCTGCAATCTGTGGAGAGTATTTCTGATCGTACTCTGCAATCTAACTGGTTTCCCGATGAAATACAACGGGTCTTCCATCAGATTTACACTCAGCTCATGCTACGCAACACTGGTTTCTTCGCCCCGCAGGAGCCTTGAACCGAAGTAAGGCAGCATCGCCAGCAAGCCAACCGCTGCCAGGACAATGAGCACGCCATCCCAGGGTAGCCGAGAGGAATGCAGCTGATCTGCATGACTCAAGAGGTAAGGCAAGGGAACCCAGAAAACAGCAAGCGACAACGGAGCTGATTGTTTCTTCCATCCGTACGACCATCGCCAGCCTAGCAAGGCAAGAGCCAGGATAGCAACCAGAGACAGCAACAACACTGGGCGTAACCACAAAGGTGCCGGAGAAGTCTTTTCACCAGGCCAGAAGAGTGTGCCATGCATCGTTGGTGTACCGAACAGGAACTGCATGGCAGACTTCAGCCGACGTTTGGCTGTATCCGCTGGTTTTTCGATGATCTCCGACGTGACCGTCTCAGCCAACAAGGCATAGCGATCTGTTACTGGGGTTGCTTCCAGCTTCTTGAACAGGACAGGATCGAGACGCTTCTTCATCGACCATTGATAATTGCCACCATCCGTTGCTGGATTATTCCCCACCCAGACATGGAACCAGGCTGAATTCACAATGGGAACGGGAGCATGAAACACATGGAAGCACTGGTAAGCCCAGGGAGCCAGGCCTCCAATGAACCCAAGCAGGCAAAAGATCGCTGAAAGCGAACCTTGTGGAACAGATCGACAGCGAAGGAAGAACCAGAGTTGTACCACGATGGCGAAAGGCAGCAAGCTTGCCCTGGTCAGTGCCAATGCAGCCAGCACCACACCCAGGAGAAACGACCGTACCACACCACCCTTTTGACCAACGTAAATACCAAGACTTAACGACCAGGCCAGCAGGAAGCTGGCGAGTACGCCATCTTCGAGTTCACCTGTGTTGATAATCCAGAACGGATAGAATGCAGTGACTAGCCCAACTAATAATGCCAGAAGTTGATTCTGCCCAAAAGCTCGCCACGCTACCAGATAGTAACATAGGCATGTCAATGCTCCGAGGACGAGCTGAACCCAGCGTACGGCACTGCCCTTGCTGAATGGCAGTGTTTCCTTCTGATCTTCTGCCAACTTCTCAATACCCGCCCGCATCAACGGATAGAGGGGAGAGAGGTGTGCCGTCGGTTCTTCTTTCTCTGGTCCCAGCGGTGTGCGAGATACAAAGCCAGCCAGGCCATCTTTCTTCAGGTTATCTACCAGTTGGTCGAGATCGGTCCGGTCAGGTGGCATGGAGACAAGATCGCGTCCCTGCACTTGCCAGACGTTATTCGCATTGCTGTCCAGAAACTGGAATTCCGTGAGGTAGTAATATCGTGTGCCGAGGGCCACAATCAGCACCAGCAAACCGAACAAGTAGGTAAGTAGTGTCGCAGGTCTTCCGTTCGCCGTCATACTGACCCTCCCCGCTTGCAGTAGGGGATAATGCCCTGTACATTAAAGATTCGTAACTCCGCCGATGGTTGGCGCACAAGCAAAGATGACCTGGAGAAGATCATGGCCAAGCGAGTACTAGACCGACGAGCCCTTCGTGCCCAAGGCGAAGCGGCTGAGCGTCGCGAAGCAGAGCTTGATGACAAGGATAGTGATACTGCAGCGGGCGACGATGAGGGTGGCAGTAAGAAAAAGAAGAAAACCACGAAAGTGAAGGAAAAATCGGCTGCCAAGCCGAGGAAGACCAAGCGTTCAACCAAGGCGAATGTTCGCATGCGCGTCGTCTGGACCGTCTTCAATAACTCCAACCAGGCTGTTGCCAAGTACGAGTACCCGCGCAAGGCTGAGGCAGAAGCTCATGCAGAACGGCTGAAGAAGGAAAAGAACATCACCCACTTCGTCATGCCTGTTAAAGAGCAAATGGAAGTGGCTGAAGAGGAATAGCAGTTATTCGCTGCGGCGTTCCATCGCTTGTCTCAATTCTGCAAAATACTCTCGCCAGTCGCGTTCGAACTGGCGATTTTCGCTTAACGAACTCTGACAGCCACCCGTAGAACAACCCCCTCCTTCACCACAGCCTCCGCTGCCACAGCCGCTTCCACAACTGCCACAGCTACCCGCTTCGATTGCTTCTTCCAGTGCTTCAGTATTGGTCATGTCATGCAGCATCACTCTGGTCTGCCAGCGCTGTTGTAGTTGTTTCTCCAGAGCATGTAGATCGACATGAGCAAACTGCACCACATGCAATACCACGGTGGCTGGTTCCTGAATCAGCTCCAGATCGATCAACTGCATGGGAATAAAAAGTGATTTGAAATACTTCTGTGCATCCTCGAAACGATCATTCACTGATTTCAAATGGACATCGCCTTGGTTCTTTTCGCAAGCCAGTGGTTGAAGGATCAGCCCCGGCGTTATTTGAACTCCATCGGGCAGGTTCGCACCACTACCTTCACAGAGCACTATCCCTGCTTCCTGCCCACGTTCTGAACGTAAAAGCACCTGGCTGCCTCGCTGATACCGTATGTCCGGATTCTCAGCAACGAAGCAACCAAGCTGCCCACTGCTGCCGTAGGAAACCAGGTAATGTGTCGAACGAGTCATTCACTCTGTCCCTGTTGCTCTGCAACCTCAACACTATCATGAGGAGATCGAGCGTCCAATAGTTATCCCACGGATTGAGTGATGCTACCACCCGCCTTGCGTGCCGAACTGATCAACCCCCATCTGCAGCCTCGATCGCTCAAGCTTGCCATGATAGATTTCGATGGCACACTGTCTCTGCTCCGGGAAGGTTGGGATCACGTTATGATCCCCATGATGGTGGAAGAACTGCTCCCCCTTCCCGGCACCCACGAGCCAGCCGAAACACTAAAGCAGGAAGTAACCGCCTGGGTGCTCAAGCTCAATGGCCAGCCGACTATCAATCAGATGAAGGCACTCGTAGACGAAGTACAACTGCGAAAAGGGACTCCCCTCTCACCGGAGGCCTACAAACAACGATACCTGGATCGACTGATGAGCACTGTCAATCAGCGGAAGTCTGAAATAATTCAGCAGAAGAAACCCCAGCGTTGGGCGCTACCCGGCACCTATCAACTGCTCGAAGGACTAAAAAAACGGTCGATCCCCATGCTGCTCGCCAGCGGTACCGATCAGCCTGCATTACAGGAAGAAGCCAAACTGCTGGAGATTGATCACTTCTTCACCGAAGGCATTCAAGGCCCCGAGAGTGATGCCAGCACTTTCACCAAAGCCGGGGCTGCTGATGCCATGCTCCATCGGCACGGCCAGCTTGGCAACGTACTGCTGAATATTGGCGATGGATACGTAGAGACCAAGCTCACCAAGGACCGTGGCGGACTTGCCGTCGGTGTTGCCTACGATCATGAATCGCCTGGCCGATATAACAGTTGGCGAAGGGATCAACTCATCCATGCCGGTGCTGATTTGATCCTGCCTGATCTGCAACAAAGCGAACTTCTGTTGCAATGGCTTTTTGGAGTGTAACAGTCCCACGGCGATGCAACTGCTTTTCAGCCGTGACAAGCCCCTGCACTCTACTCGCTCTTCCCCCATATTCCCTTCTAGGGTAAGCTACGCCCTCTTTCTCAGTGGGTTAGCGGCATGGATGCCCGACCGATTGCATTGATTACTGGCATTGCTGGCCAGGATGGTTCATACCTCGCGGAGTTGCTCCTGCGCCGAGGCTACGTCGTGCATGGCCTGGTACGCCGAACCAGTGACAGTTACCCCAGCCGACTGCAACATCTTGAAGGACAGTTGCAACTACACCCCGGCGATCTGTTTGATTCATCTTCACTCACACATCTGTTGTTCCAGATCAAACCTCGTGAGATCTATCACCTGGCGGCCCAGAGTGTGGTCTCACAGAGCTGGCAGCAGCCCATGCTCACTGCCGATGTCACAGCGATCGGCACGTTGCGACTGCTGGAAGCGATCCGACTCGCCTGCCCCTCAGTACGGTTCTACCAGTCCTCCAGCAGCGAGATGTTCGGTACCGTGACAGTCAGTCCGCAGTGTGAAACTACACCGTTTCAGCCTCGCAATCTCTACGGTGTCTCCAAAGTCTTCGCTCACCAGGCCACAGTGAACTATCGGCAGCATTACGGTCTTTTTGCCTGCTGTGGCATCCTTTACAACCACGAATCGCCTCGACGAGGCAAAGAGTTTGTCACCAGGCG
>CAYPJB010000322.1:0-5424 GCA_964410845.1 uncultured Bacteroidales bacterium
AGGTGACTGGTCGGAATCAGGGAGTGATTGCCAAAACAACAAACGGCTCGGTGTCCGTCAAGCAATCTGCATCGTCTGTGTATGTGCAGGCCTCAAATGGTGCTGTAACATGCAACGATGTCGTTGGCCCAGCCAATATCGAAACCAGCAATGCCGCCATCACGTTGACAGGTAAGCAGATGCTGCTCAACTGCAAATCGAGCAATGGTAGCATCAGGTTTGCGGGAGATCTCATCCCCGGAAACCATAAGCTGCAGACTAGTAATTCTCATATCAACGTGACGTTACCGCAGAAAGCCTGCATGTCGCTGAGTGCCAGCACCAGCAATGGCCGCATCACGAACGACTTTAAACTGACGAAAGCCGGTAGCAGGAATAGCAAGACAAACCTTGAAGGCGAAATCGGTGAAGGAGATGCTTCCAACACCAACCTGACACTCAAGACCAGCAACAGTTCCATTGCAATAAAACGCAGCAAGAATAACAAGCAACTTGAGATTGATACCGAATAAACCGTAACATCAAACGCTCAAGGCGATGTGCTAACAGCACATCGCCTTGATTCATGTTAGTCACGGCCTATTTGAAATTGTAAACCCCGGGGATGGGTACTGGTGGGGTAGGATACTTTTCGTTGAAGTCGAGTGCCTTGGGGAAGGTGTCAACCGTGGAATTCAAAGCATCTTCCCATTTCACTTCCTGGCCGGAATAAGCTGACATGCGGCCCATGATGGCTGTCAGGGTGCTGTCTGCCACAGTCTTCAGTTCGTTGACTGTTTTGCCCGAACGGATTGCTTCGATGAGATCAGTGTGCTCCTGGACGTAAGGGCCTTGAGCCTTGCTGCGAGCTTCGCGGGTGGTAGTAGGTTTGCCGTTAATCGAGCCACCTGGATCACTCACCCCCTTGCTGCCGAAGACCTGTTCTGAGACGCTGTCCCAGCACTTGCTGATCTGTCGACACATGCTGTGCATGAAAACGTTCTTGGGGTATTCGTATTCAATGGAGAAGTGGTCGTAGATGTGTCCATAGTTGGGATTGGTACGAGTGCGGAAGCCTGACCCACGGGCTTTGAGAGGATGGCCGTTCATCACCCAGTTGCAGACGTCGATGTTATGGATGTGTTGTTCGACGATGTGGTCGCCACAGAGCCAGACGAAGTTGTACCAGTTGCGGAGCTGCCATTCGAGGTCGCTCATGTTCTCCTTACGATCTACCTTCCACAGGATTCCCTGATTCCAGTAACATCGCATGAAGTGGATGTCGCCGATAGCACCTTCATGCAGTTGTTTGACCGTTTCCACATAGGGAAGTTGGTGGCGGCGCTGGGTCCCCGCAACGATGTTAAGGTTCTTCTTCTTGGCTTCTTCGTAAGCGGCGTACACTTTACGAATGCCAGGGCCATCAACAGCGACCGGCTTTTCGGTGAAGATGTTCTTCCCTGCTTTAACAGCTGCTTCCAGGTGCATCGGGCGGAAGCCGGGAGGGGTGCAGAGCATCACATAGTTACAGCCGGAATCGAGAACTTTCTGATAGGCGTCAAAGCCCACGAAGCTGCGATCCGCATTGACGTTGACTCGGTTGCCGTGCTCTTTGGCTTTGCCCTCGTTGGTGAAGTTTTTGATGCCATTCAGGAAGCCATCGACGCGTTCTTTCCAGACATCGCCTACCGCATAGAGTTCTACGTTCGGTGCAGAGGAAAGTACATCACGAGCAGCGCCGGAACCACGTCCGCCACAACCGATGAGGCCAACACGAATGGTTTCATTACTGCTGGCGTGAACTGCAGGCAGGCCACCGACTGCAGTTGCCAGGGTGGCTGCAGCTCCTGCTTTGATGAAAGTTCGGCGATCATTGGTCATCGTGATACTCCAGGGAGGGATACCTGCTTTTCTCACCCGATTTGAGTGAGGAGTTGGGGGGGAAGCTGTTAGTAATCGCCAGGCACTCTTGTGCCAGGCATTGTCCAATACTGATCTAAGGTTTGTAGGGGCTTTGGCGGGTGACGTTCGACTTGATGCCGACGAGTTCTTTTTGTTCCTCGACTGCACGAACGATGCGGAAACCGACAAAATCAGCGTCAGTGAGGTACCAGATGCTTTGTGGGCTTTGTGGATCCTGACGTATCCAATCCTTATCACTCGCCTGTCGAGCGGCACTGCGCAGGCCTTTGGCTTCGTCTACCCAGCTGCCTCCTCGAACGATGTTGGGAAAACGGGCATGCAACATCAGATTCATCGGATTGACGTGGACTTTATTTTTATCCCGTTTGGAGTAGGTGTCAGCGTAGTAGCCATCCAGGCACCACTCAGCCACGTTGCCATGCATGTCATACAGGCCCCAAGGGTTGGGTTTCTTCTGGCCTACCGGGTGGGGTTTGCTGTCCGAGTTAGCATCGTACCAGGCATATTCCCCCAGCTTGCTTTCATCATCGCCAAAGCTGTACTTTGTCGTCGTGCTAGCTCGGCAGGCGTATTCCCATTCAGCTTCGGTGGGCAAGCGGTAGTTTTTGCCCGTTTTGGCAGATAGCCAACGGCAGTATTCCATAGCAGCAAAATGCGATGTGTTGATGGCAGCGTAGTTATCGTGGCCATATCCGAAGGTCATATCGGTGTACGGTGGAGTAGGGCGAGTGATTTCGTCACCAGTCAGACTTTTGAACTTGAAGCGGATCAGGCGACCTTTTTCGCCTTCAGGAGGATGGGTTTCTTCGCTATTTCGAAAGATATCGTATTCGTCCCAGGTTACTTCGCACTTCCCCATCCAGAACGGTTTGATTTCGACTCTGGTCTGCGGACCTTCATCGGTCTTGCGATCCTTCTCGCTCTCCGGGCTTCCCTGAAGATAAGTGCCACCGGAAATTGGAAGCATGTCGAATTTGACGTTAGAATCAGGAATGGTTTCGGTATACTTGGTGAAAGCAACGGGAGCTTTGCTGGGTGGAGTTTTGTCTTGGGGTATGCTGGCTGAGAGACAACAAACAACCAGGAATAGACTCACAACGAACTGGACACGCAACACGCGAACTCTCCTGCTAACAGGTGGAATGCTACAAGCACTGTAACAGCGCAGAGACAACATGACTATGGTTTACTTGCTCTTTTTTTGGTTGATCTCACTGCCTGTTAACGAATTACAGGTGAAAATCTCCCCCAACTCGATGAACTCGACTGGAGAAATGCGTTTCGAGTACTCCGAGCCTCACATGGGGACGCTGTTTCATCTACAGCTGTATGCCTCTTCTCAGGAAACAGCCGATGCTGCTGCGAAAGTAGCATTTGCCAGGGTGAAGACGCTGAATGGCATCTTCAGCGATTATCAAAGCGATAGTGAACTCATGAAGCTTTGCCAGAAAGCAGGCCAGGGGCCGATCAAGGTTTCCGCTGAATTGTTTGATATCCTGCAGCGAAGCAGAGACTGGTCAGAACGAAGTCAAGGAGCTTTCGATGTTTCAGTCGGTCCTCTGGTTCAACTATGGCGACGTGCGCGCCGAACCAGGCAACTTCCGAAAGAGGCGTCCTTGCGAGATGCTCAAGCACTTGTCGATTTTCGGTTGATCGAACTGCTGCCTGATTGCATGGTGCAATTGAAAAAAGCGAAGATGCGTCTGGATCTGGGTGGTATCGCCAAAGGGTATGCAGCCGACGAAATGCTGAAGGTGATCAAAAGCAAAGGAATTACATCAGCGTGTATTGCTGCTGGGGGGGACGTGTGTGTGTCGAATAGGCCACCCGGTAAGCCGGGCTGGGTAATCTCCGTTGCTCCACTGGAAAAGACAGACACTATTGCCACTCAACTCGTGCTCGAGAACCAGGCGGTGTCAACTTCTGGCGATCTGGAACAATATGTAGAGATCCAGGGTGTACGTTACTCGCATATCGTTGATACGAAGACGGGACTAGGTCTAACGAAACGCATGAGTTGTACGGTAGTGGCCAGGAATGCAACCGACAGTGATGCTGCTGCCACGGCTATATGTGTGATGGGCTACGAAAAGGGTATGACAATGATCAATAAGCAGCCTGAGATGGCTTGTTTTTTAGCTGTTCAGGAGAAGGATACCGTCAAACGGTATACTTCCAACGATTGGGGAAAGTATGTAAAGGTTCAACAACCTTCCATTAAGTAGGCAGATACAGCATCTTCGTACAACTCTTGCAAATCTCGATTTTGCCAGATGTTATCATTGCAAGTTGTTGAGCAGTCACTTCCATATTGCACGCAGAGCAGGATCTGCCACTAATGCTGGCAAGTGCGTCTGCACCTTCGTTTGTTTCAAGACGCTTGTAGGCTTTTCTGAATTCTTCCGGTATCAGGCTGACTTTCTCTTTGACCACCGCAGTGGCATCGGCCAGTCGGCGCTTCCAGGCGGGTAATTGTTTCTGATATTCCGCATCGGCATGGGTGTGTTCTGCCTTGGCCTTCTCAACTGCTGCTTCCAATTCAGGTGTTTTGGCGTTGAGTTCTTCCACTTTTGTCATTAAGGCCAAGCCTTCATCTTCGAGATCGCTGTTGCGTTTCTCCAGGCTGGCGATTTCGATATTGAGTGCGTCGAACTCTTTTTTCGAGACGTTGCCTTCCAGATCACGTTTATGTTTTTTGATCTTTTCCGAGTTGGCTTTCAGACTTACGTCATGATCATGAATTGCCACTTTAGCTGCTTTGATAGCAGTAAGGTGATCGGCATACGCTTTCTCGGAAGCAGCGATTTTGTTTTGCAACCGCTTCAGACGGCGGGGCCCTTCTTCCAGTTCTTCGTTGACCGATTGGATTCGGAGCAAGTAGGTATGTAAGTCCCGCAGCAGTTCTGAGTAATTGTCCATGTGATTATCTTATGGAAATATTGCCTGAAATAGTACGAGTCTATTCCTTGGGCAACAGGTATCCGAGATGGTGGTTGCAGTGGATGAGGTTGATTTGATGACATTCATCACGGGTCATTTTGCCGAAAAAAGGTGATTCTTGGTATTCGCCCTGGTGTTTAGCAAAGCGATCGAGTAACTCAAGAAACTCGGCCACTGCCTGTGCTTCATTGGTGTTGGGTGGTGGAAGTGGCCTTTGAGGTGTAAAGACTCCAGCTTTCATTTTCTGAGCGCGTAGTATTCGATTTTTGACAAATTTGCCCAGCATGGCCTTGAGAATCCAATGTACTTTGAAAGGATAACCATCGAGCGCTCCTTTCATGAAATAACCCAAGTGGTTGAGATTTTGAGCAAGATCCCAGTTACCTGCTCGGTCATAACCTTGCTGATGCAGTTTCTCTACTTCACACCGTACTTCATCGAAAGTGGTCAGTTTGAGTTCGCGTCTCGTCATGGCTATGCTCGTTGAGTCGAGGGCACCTCGTTGTAACATTCGTGCATTGATTCTGGAAGAGAATACCGGAAATCGTAATTTGAAAATTTAGCGATCATGCCCACTGACCC
>CAYPJB010000323.1:0-5409 GCA_964410845.1 uncultured Bacteroidales bacterium
TAGCTTCACGTTAAACGCCAACAGGGGCATTCAAGTTGGACGTTCGAATGGAACGGCGATCAGCCCATCGGGATCGTTTACTCTTACTTACAACGGTGTGATTTCTGATTTGCCTTCGACAACTGGTAATTTAACCAAGCAAGGCTCGGGAACACTAGTGCTGGGAGGTGCAAGTACATTCAGCGGAAGTACCAACATCAATCAAGGAATTCTTCGATTGAACGGTGGCGATAACCGCCTTCCCACCACAACCATCCTCAACCTGGGGCAACCCAGTGGTTCCAATCTAGGCACGCTCGATCTTAATGGTTTCAATCAGTTCGTGGCAGGACTGAATTCCGTGGCAGGCACCAGTAATTCAGGAAACAACAACACAATCACGTCCTCCACTCCCGCAACGCTCACGATCAACAACAGCACCGACAACTTCTTTGGTGATGGCGCGAACGCCAACAGTGGCGTCATCACGGGTGCAGTCAGCTTGGTGAAATCAGGTGCGGGTAAACTCACGCTGGAGGATTCCAACACCTACACGGGCACTACCACTGTCAACGGTGGTATTCTGCGAATCAATGGGCAACATACCGGTGGCGGAGCCTACACCATTAATCCTGGCGGAACACTGCAAGGTACTGGTGGCATCGTTGCACCGGTCAACATTGCTGGTGGCACACTCGCCCCTGGCAACAACCAGGGTGTTTTAACCATAAACGGGGCGGTTACTTTTTCGAGCACGTCTACCTTCGCAGTTGAACTCAACGGCAACACACCGAGCGGTACTGGGTACGATCAGCTGAGTATTGGTAACACCGGGTCAATCAGTTTGAACAACGCCAACCTCTTCGTGACGTTGGGCTTTGCTCCGAGCGTCAATGATATCTTTTTCATCATCGAAAATCGGCCTGGTGTAGCATTCACATCATTCTTCAACAATCTTCCCGAAGGTGCCTCTATTGCTATCGGCAACTACGTTGGCAACATTACTTATCAGGCAAATTTTTCAAACCTGACCGTCGGTGGTGGCGTTGATGTCGCCATCTACAACCTGGCATTATCCGTACCAGAACCGGGGTCGATTGCCTTGATGGGGCTGGTGGGATTCGGAGCAGTGCAGTGGTATTTGCGGATGCAGAAGAAGCAGCCGGTCATCGCTGCAGAAGAAGGATCTGGTGAACGTGCTGAAACCTTGCTAACTGAATCGGTAGAGTAGTTTTGCAAAGTATGCGAACGAAAAAACCAGGACGACATCGTCCTGGTTATGTGCAGGGAAGATTTAGTTGCGTTCCGCCTGCTGCATCTGGGGGCTGGACCGCGAAGGGACCAGTTCCATTTCCTGATCGAGCGGAGGCCATTGCCGGGCAATGCCTTCGTCTTCGATCTTGCGCAGGGTGTATTCCGTTACATGAAAGCGTTTCGTGATGTGTTGCCGGGATTCGCCAACACTCTCACCACTATCCTGGGCACGAACAAGCGCCTGAAAAATCGTACGGCGTTCCGTGACCGTAATGCGTTTCGACATGCTGATCCTCCAGTTGATCAACCCTGTTGGCTACTGCAACATGGTTCAACAGGGCGAGGGATTATACGCCAACCTAAGTGGCAGGAGAAAACTTAGTCGGGTTGCCCGGCTACGATGGGCAACAATAAAGAAGACGGGGAAAGAAAGGCGGACCGTCTACTCCTGATTCTACGAACGAAATCGACTCAAGGTTGCATGAAAAATGGCAAAATTATCTGGAGATGAGCAGCTTCGTGTGTTTCCAACCTGTTGTGAGCGTAGTCATTTGCCTAACTGCTGGATACATGCTGCAACAGCTTCCTGAGATACGCTCAGCGATTGCCGAATATCAGCAAGTGCTGTCAGACAGGCACGCTTGGCTCCACGCAAGGCAATTAGTGATCGTTTGGTAAGCTGTGTCTTCAGTACTTTCAGGCGAGAATCCAGATGCTCAGGTTTCACTATCTCGTTGATGATGCCAAGCTGCAGAGCCTCGCTGGCCTCTACCCGGCGAGCCGTCGTGATGAGTTCGATGGCACGGCCATAGCCACAGATTTCTGGCAGCAGGGCACAGCCTCCCAGGTCGGGGATAATACCGTACTCCACTTCGGGAAGTGAAACGAAACTGCCTTCGGTAGCCAGTCGCAGGTCGCACCAGAGCGCCAGTTCCAGTCCCGCCCCGATGGCAAACTTCTCGATAGCCGCAATCGAAATGAAGGGGCCATGGCGCAGCCAAGCGAATGCCTGCTGAATTGCATGGCCATCGATGTTGCCAGCTGTCAGCTCACCGCTGGTGAATACTGAAGTATCCAGGCCACTGGAGAAGCAGCCACCAGCCCCACGAACGATGAGTACTGCCAGCTCGCCAGGATTCGACAGAACCTGCTGGCCGAGTTGGCCGAGTTCCTTCCACATCTGCAACGTCTGGGCGTTGCGTTTTTCGGGTCGATGAAGAGTCAGCTCGCCAATCAAGCCTTGCTGCGTAAAGCGAATGTGTTCAAAGGTAGACATGTGATTCAAGTGAACGAGAGATGGCTGATAATAGTGTTACTTTACAGAGGTCAGCCAGAAGTTGCTCGTCGTGGTGCCCAGATCAGCCAGGTTCGCTATGGCGAACTGCGGAGAGAGTGTTGCCCCTCTGGCATCCCCGGTGATGCGGAAATTGACATTACATGGAGATTTGCTTTCCAGTCGCAACGTGATCACCCTGGCTGCTTCAGGGCCAGTAGTGGATTGTACTTTCCATCGGACGCTGCCAGGCAGTCCTTCGATCTTGAGCTGAACGCTCTCCTTCAAACCCTCCAGCATGGCAATTTTGACAGGGATATCGAGCGGTTTGCCTGCCGTGATGGTGAAACGGTCAGCATCCACTGTCAGGCTGAAACCAGGTTCAGCAGGGTAGATCCTGAGCAGAAAGGCCTGCCGCCAGCCGACACGGCCATGCAGATCACTGACTGTTATGGCGTAGTTGCCATCAGCAGTTGGGGTATAGCTGGTTGCCACGTCAGCATGCAGGGCAGCAGCGGCGGCACGATGCACTTCCTTGCCTGCAGCATCCGTGACGACCAGTACTGGATCGACATCCAGACCGATGGTTTGGCTGAGTGCCTGGAGATGCACCTTCTTGCCCTTGGTGAGCGCTATCCTGGTTTGATAAGCAGGCTGTTCCTTGGAAAGTGCTGCAGTCACACTCACTGGCAATGTCAGCGATTGCGATCGTCTCTGGGCTAATGAATCATCGATCACGGGCCAGCTTTCCACTTTCATATAAGCCTGACCACTGGCCTCGGGGTGATACACGTAAGCCTGATCATCCACATGGTGCAGCATCCCTGTTTGTGTGCTGGAACCCAGATTCCAGCCACGCAGCCTGATGATGTTCTGTTTCGAGGTGTTCACCGCCAGCGGGAAAGCATGATCCAGGAAGGCACCTGTGGTGAGCGTCAGTCGATAGAAGTAAAGCTCCCCCCCGGAGTAGCGGATGGAACTATCGGGGTTGGCAGGGAAAGCGAACAGTCGGACGACGTATGTGCCATCCTTCGATGCAGTAAAGGTAATCTGCGGGTCGAGGCCGTGGTAATCGTGGTTTTGGGTGATGACGGTGCCAGCGCTATCTGCCAGTTGCATCACCATGTCAGCGGCGGAGCGAAGCGTCTGGTGTGATTCGACGGAAGCTACCAGAGTCTGTCCCTGCTTCAGCGAGACAGCATACCCATCCAGGTCACCATTGCGGTTGAGTTTGCCATTTACCACGGTTGGTACTTGCGCTGGCTGTGCCTTGGCAAGCGTGTCGTTCGGCTCTGCTTCCATGTTTTCCGGCAATGTTCCAACGATGAATGGACGAAGCCCGCTTGCCCCCTGGGCATCGTAACAACGGAGCCAGTAAGTACCCGGAATCAGTTCTTTTGCCAGTTTGAGTGAGAGCTTGCCTTTGTCTTTCCCTGCTGTGACGCTGATCAGTGGGCTGCTGGCCCAGACTTGTACAGGCCAGTTGTCGAAAGTGCCAATGGCAGTGACATCGACCGTAGTCCCTCGCTGACCACCGGCGGGGAAGAGGCCCGTCACCGTGGGCGGTGCTGCATGGACGAATGCGCAACAGATCAACAACAGCCCTGAAGAGACCAGCCAGTGTGAAGCCCTCATCAACCCATCAACTCCCTGATTGGTGTCGGATCGCTGACGAGGTGTGCCGGGCGGCCATTCGGAGCATAGAGAATCTTGCCAGGATCGATGCCGAGCTTGGCGTAAATCGTCGAGGTGAAGTTCTCCGGCGAGAGAACTCGTTCCACTGCTGCAAAGCCCTGGCGATCGGTCGCCCCGATCACTTGTCCACCAGGCGTTTTGCCACCAGCGAACATAACGCTCATGGCATTTGACCAGTGATCGCGGCCGCCGTCCTTGTTGATCTGCGGCGTACGGCTAAATTCGCCGAGGGCGATTACCATCGTGCTTTCGAGCAAGCCACGCTGATCCAGATCATGAATGAGGGCAGCTACCGTTTGATCCCAGGTGGGGAGTCGTTTCTTAAGAGCATCGAAGAGCTTGGTGTGATGATCCCAGCCACCATCGTACAGCGTGATGAAGGGCACGCCCGCTTCGACGAGTCGGCGAGCGAGCAAGGCACGCTGACCGAAGCCATTGCGACCATAGGCATCACGTACTGCATCGGACTCTTTAGAAATATCGAACGCAGCCTGGGCCTGTTTTGACTGCATCAGCTTGCTGGCCTGCTGGTAATGTTCATCGAGGCCGAGTGCGGGATCGGCCAGGTTTTTATCAAGCAGCCGTTGGAACTGATCGACATCCTTGCGAAGGTCGCAGCGTTCACTGAATCGGTCGATTGTCAGTTCTGTCGGAATCGTCACATCGCGGACGCGGAAGTTCTTGTTGTTCGGATCGCCATCGACCACGAACGGGGCATACTGGGCGCCGAGGAAGTTGGGGCCACCCGAACGGGACATCGACGGCATGGAGAAGTAAGCAGGCAACCCGGCGGGAGCACCTATCTCCTGGGCAACGACAGAACCCAGGCTGGGATGGAAGCTGACGAAAGCACCACAGCCGACCGGGATGCGAGGCGGTGCCCCGGTCATCATGTAGTGGTTGCCTGCCCCATGGTTGCCTTGATCGTGGCGGATGGAACGCACCAGGGCGATCTTGTCCATCAGGCCGGCCAGCTTCTTCATGTGTTCCGAGATAAAGATCCCCGGTACCTTGGTGCTGAGAGGCTTGAACTCGCCCCGAATCTCGCTCGGTGCTCCCGGCTTGGGATCGAACGTCTCGTAGTGGGTGGGGCCACCGTCCATCCAGATGAGGATGCACGACTTGGCTGCAGTCTGGGGCTTGGTGCCTTCTCTGGCCTGGGCACGTAACGCCGTAGCCAGACCGCCACCGAGAAGAGTACCCAGCCC
>CAYPJB010000324.1:0-5409 GCA_964410845.1 uncultured Bacteroidales bacterium
GAAACACTCATCCTTGCCACGGTGAAGCCCAGCCTGGCGGAGTATCGGCAGAAAGCGTTCAAGGAGAATCGCTGGCGTGAGCCCATTGCCTCTGTGGACGATGCCAATCTCTACCTCACCATCTCGAAAAAACTGGAAGCCTGGAACGCTGTCAGTCCCTCTGCAGAAGACACGCTTTTACGGTTACTTGCTGAAGCTCAACGCTGCACCTCAGCCGACCAGGCGAAAGACCTGCTCAAGCGTTGGCCCACTGAACCTGTCCCCGCCCCGAGCGCTCCAGTCTGGCTGCAACTGGCCACGAATCAACAGCAGTTCCAACTGCTCAAACTCGCTGGTGAAAGTCCCGAAGCCATACTGCCTGTTGTCTCCCGGCTCTATTCTGCATTGAAATCGCAAACCCAACTGGCACCCTCCAGTCAGGAGATGCTCAACCTGTTCGACAGTTGGATCCCGCAAATCAGCTTACTCGCCCGTCGCACAGCTCTCGGGTTTACTGCCAGTCAGCAACTGGCACTCATCTATGGTGGCAGAGCCAAACTGGTCATCGAGAATCATTACGCTCCCTGGTTGCGCAAAACCAAGCGACTCGCTGAAGCAAGCGACGATCTCGAAACGGCACTCAAGCTCACCGAACAGTCCATCACTGCGGATCGCCGAGGCAACATGGTCTGGCAGGCCTTCGCCAAACGCGAACTCAAGCAACCGGGCTGGCACACGAAGATCACCAACCTCAGCCCGAGCAACGTTCCCGGCAATGCACTTCCACTCTTGCATCTGCTTCAAGGCATGCACACGCTGGAACAGGCACGACTCAGTCAGAATCGCAACGAACGACTGTCACAGGTGAAATCTGCAGCGGAACGGTTCGAGCGTGCTGTCGATGAAACCAAAAAACAATCCCACCATCCCTACTGGCTGAACCTGCTGCGCCTGGCAGCGAGCCAGGCCTATCTGGAATTGGCGAACTACATGGAGATCAGCGAGAACGCTCAGGTTCTCGAAGAGTGCGAAAAGCGTTTGCAGAAAGCCTTGCAGTTTGCCAGCGATGCGGATAGCGACAAGCAGGCAGACATGCTCAAACCCGAAGCCCAAATGGCCCTGGGCAATGCCAAGGAAGACTTCGGGCTGTTACTGGATAAACCCCGTCACGCGGAAGCCATCGAGCATTTCACGAATGCCATTCAAGCCTGGCGAGGCGAACCCCAACTGGCACGTGCCCTCATCAACCGAGCCCGTGCCATGATCCGCGCCAATTCCAACCAGTATGATCAGCAAATCGACAGCGATCTCCGAGATGCTATCGATCTCAAGCCGGATGATAACATTGCTTCCGAACTGCATCTCTTATTGGCCAACCGCTATCGCCGAGCGAAAAACTACGACAAGGCCAAGTCATCCTTGAAGCTGGCAATCAACTTCGCCAACACACCGTCGTTCAAGGATGATGCCCGGTGTACCTTGCTGGAGTTAATCCTGGTCACTCCCTACGATGCCAACGTCACCCAGATTCTGAAGGACCGCATAGCGGAACTCATCGAACTGTCGCCAACCATTGCCAAGGTCGATCCGCAGATTGAGAAACAAGCCGAACTGTTGTTGCTGGATGCCTGGAACGAGATCGACAATCTCTGTTACCTGCTGATGAAGAAACCAGCAGAGCGTGCAACCTATGAAAAGATGTTTGATGAGTATCTGAACAAACTCAAAGCTTCCAGGACCTTGCTCGGCCGCTGGCACGCTGCCAAGCAGGAAGGGAAGAAGCTGATCATGAAGGAACAGATTGCCGATGCCTGGAATGCTCTCGATCTGAATGGCAAATATGTCGACGAGTTGAAGTCGTACGAATCACTGTCTGTCCATCAGGCTCTTCGCCTGAAAGCTTCGTTTTTCCTGCTCACCACCACACGATTTGAGCTGCTAGTCAGCAGACCAAAAACCAAAGCCCTTACCGATCATCTGCAAGACAATATTCCCATTGTTGAACGTGTTCAAAAGCTGGTGAAGCCAGATGATCCCTACGCCGGCGTTATCTCTGGATTTGCAGGCTATATCCGCCGCAACATCCTGCTCGTCTACGCTGAATCCCTGTCCGATGAAGACAAGGCTCGTTACAAGCAGGATGCCATTCGTTACCTGCTGGATGCAACACGGCTAGCACCAAAAGATCCGTTAGCGTGGCAGTGGCTGCTGGCGCTCATTGAACTGGATAATGACGTCGAAAAGAAGCAGAAATACCTGTCAAATCTAAAGGACCTGGTCAATGAGATGCCCGATTCGCAAATGAGCAAGGCTTCGAAAGAACAACTGCTTAACATCGCTGGTAAAATGATTCCCAAGTAATCTGGGTAAACCAGGCAGACCATGCGTTTTGTAGGAATCATAGCTTCTATTCAATTTATGCTGTCTCACTAGCCGATCAAAATTAAGTCTATCGAGATTCCTGCTCTCGTTGCGCGAGGCTGGGCCATGGCCAATACACCACGTCGTAAAAAGTACCTCTGGAATCTGCGTACAGGTTCTACCCTGGCTTTGGCTATTGTGCCCGGTGCTTTGCTTGCCCAAGGGCCTGTCCAGCAGGCTTCCTTCACGCCGCCTGTGTTCAAAACCAGCACTGCCCTCAAGCAGGATACCGCTCAGCAGCCACCGCAGCCTTTCGGTGCAGGCACCCAGCAGGCGCCCACACCTTCACCTTCAGAAACTACCGGTGGCGTCTCCAACGAATTACTCAGCACCTTCGGCAGTTCGCAAGCCCCGCGTCAGCAGGAAACGGTCGCCAGCCCCGGTACTAACAACGTCTCGACCGCAGCTGAATCCAGCAGCCGTGCCAGCACCGATGTGGGCGATTTCCTTGCCAAGTCCGAAGAAGCACTCGGCTTTGAAGTGCAGCGACGATCGCCGATCGTTACCGATCCGCACATTCGTGGCTACCGTGCCGGCCAACTCGTCACCTATCTCGACGGTGGCTGGGCCTACCCTGCCCGTCTCGATCTGGACACCATCGTCAGCAAGATTGATTCCAGCAACATTCGGGATGTGGTCGTCATCAAGGGCCCCTACTCCGTCCGCTACGGTTCGGGCTTCAGCTTCCTCGATATCGCCACCAATGCACCACCCCGCTATGACTGTGGCTTCGAAAACCATGGCCAGATCATTTCCGGTTACAAAACCAATGGTCAGCAGCTTCGTGAACGGGCTGACTTCCAGGGTGGCAACCAGGACTCCGGCTACCGCTTGGGCTACACTCTTGCTGTCGGCAATGACTACACCGTCGGGCAGGACATCATCGGCCCGAATGGCTTCAACTTTGGAAACACGATTCCATCCAGTTACAACTCTCAGAGCATCGATTACGCTTTTGGCTTCGATCTCTCCGAGAACAGCACGTTGTCGATGTACGGCATGAACCTCTACCAGCGCAATATCGAATTGCCGGGGTTCCCGTTCGACTTCCGTCGACTCAACAGTGACAACTATTCGATTCGACATGAAGTCAGAAACCAGCGCTGGTTCGACAGACTCAGCACGGATGGCTGGTACTCCTACACACGCTTTACCGGTGACAATGGCATTCAGGACAACCCGTTTTACAGCTCCGGTGAAGGCAGCCCGATTATCCCTCTGCCCGGATACAGCAAACGCAAATGGACCTATGACCCACTCACCACCCGTGAGTTCGGCGCGCGTGGCTTTTTCCCCGATCTGGCCATCGCTGTACAGGGCGAAGCCATGACCACGGGCACGCGGCAGATGGTCTCCTGGGGAAATACCAGGGATGTCGAATTAACCGTTGGTTGGGATTTGCGACTCCTTTCGCAGCGCAATGATGAGTATGACTTCTTCACAGGTGCTACCGGTGCAGGTGGACTTGGATTCTCGAACTACCCGGTGCCTCGCTCTCACTCCTTTACCCGTGGTTTCTTCTCTGACACCACGATGAACCTGAGCGAGCGATTGATTGTGAAAGTGGGCGGTCGTGTCGATGTCATGAACACCGATATCGATTCCTTCAAGCAAGGGCTGACCGAGAACCAGATTCGCCAGGCACTGGATAACCAGCAATTCAATCGCGAATATGTACTCTGGAATGGTTACGTCAGTTCCGAATACAAGGTGAACAACGAACTCTCACTGCTCAGTGGCGTGGGCACGGCTCAACGACCTGGAACGCTGACAGAACTGTACAGCATCAGCCCGTACTCTGCTCAGATGCAACGGTCACTGCACTTCTTCCGTGGCAACCCAGGCCTGGCCCCGGAACAACTTCTGCAAGCAGATACCGGCTTCCGCACTAACATCGAGTGGTTCCGTGCCGGTGCTTCGGGATATGTTTCCTGGGTGCACAACTACATCACCGTGCAGCCTGAATACGACAGACTTCCTCCCGAAGTCTACAACCTCACTCCCAATGACCCTGCTCCCGGACCAGGCACGATTCGCGACAGCATGGGCTTCACCTATGTGAATACCGACCTGGCATTCCTGACAGGTTTTGAAGCCTTTGCCGAAGTGGTGGTGATGCCCTGGCTGACCGGCTACGCCCTTACCAGTTATGTGCAGGGAACTGACCTCAGCCGTGGTGCACGTGTCACTCAGGCACAGCTCGATGCAGGCCTGTTCTCCAGCAGACCGGACAATGAACCCCTGCCGAGCATCGTGCCACTGGATAGTCGGCTCGGCATCCGCATTCATGATCCTCAGCAACAGCCTCGCTGGATGCTGGACCTGGGAGCCCGCATCGTGGCCAGCCAGGATCGTGTTGCTACGTCGCTGGGTGAAGTGCCGACTTCCAGCTTCACCGTCTACAACGTCCGAGGCAACTGGCAGATCAATGACACGTGGAACTTCAGTGCAGGCGTCGAAAACATCTTCGACCGATTCTACCGCGAACACCTCGACATCATTACCGGTGCCGGTGTCTATCAGCCGGGTCGGAATTTCTATGTCGTGATGGAGATGAAGTTCTAATCTGCCGATTCATGCAAGTCTGACCGCGAAACGACCATAACCGGGTGTTTCGCGGTTTGCTTTTGTTGCTTCGTGTCCGCAACAGCCTTCCAAATCACATATTCTCTTGGAGAACCACCCAGCGTATGCCATAATCGGCAGCCGCCTCGCTAGCATGTGAGATGCCGTTCATGTCAGAGTTTAAACAAGCTGCTCGACCACTGCGTGTCACCACCCCGTTGGGTGAAGACAAGTTGTTGCTCACCGGCATCACTGGCAACGAAGCGCTTTCGCAACTCTATCTCTTTCACCTTGATTTCGTTGCTGAAGCAACCACCACCATCAACTTCGCTGATATCCTTGGCAAACCCGTCTCTGTCGCGATTGATGCCGTCGGTGGCGAGGTAGGTACTCGACATTTCCATGGCATCATCAGTCGATTCAGCCAGGGGGCACGGGACAACA
>CAYPJB010000325.1:0-5390 GCA_964410845.1 uncultured Bacteroidales bacterium
CAGATTCCCCAGATTGGTCATATTGATGGTGATTCGCTCACCGGCTTTCTTGTCAGCATCTTTCATAGCAAAGAAACTGACGTGGTATCCTTCCTTCTGGAAGGTAGCCGATGCAGACTGTTGAGTAGCGAAATGATTCGTTTCCTTCCAGCCTCGTTCGATCATCTGTTTCTGGAAAAACTCGTAGGCAGCTTTCGGTTCACAGGCAGCTTTGAAGAAGAGACCAGCCAGACTGCGATTGGCTGGCTGCACTGTTTCTACTGGGAGCTTCAGGGTTCGCAAGTCGATCACTTTCGCCGCCTGCTCAGGCTTGGGTGTGCTAACCTCCTGTGCCGTCACAACTGAGACAAAGATGCCCAGCCACACTACCAACATCAGACGCAACATAAAGCGTTCCTTCATGAAAAGAAAAGAGTACCAAGAATAGATTGAATGCATGCTGACATCCCATGTGATCTGCACATAGATTGATTAAACTGCAGAAGTATTTGTTGTGACTGGTTTCTGCAGCAGCATCAAGCCACCTGCGATGATGAGCAAAAAGGAAAACACCAGACTCTTCGGTTCAAACACAGCGGGTACCACCGCACAGCCAATCCAGGTGAAAGCGGCGACCTTTGGTTTGATCTTGTTGAGCCCCACTGCTACAGCTACCCCTATTGCTACAAGACACCCGATGACCAGCAGGTATGCAGATCGAATCACGTTGTTCAATCCGTTCATCTGCTTGTCCAACGCTGCCGAACTGGATCCGCTTGATTGAAGTCCTTTCTGGTATTCCTGCAGTTTCCTGATGGCTTCGGCATTATTATCTGCATCGCCGAGCCATTTGACTCCAATCCCACCTGCAAGGATGGCTCCCAGGATGACCATAGCCAGAATTATCCAACGCATGATGTACCTCGTGATTGCGATTACTCAGAAACAGGTATCCAGAACTTGGTCAGTTCTTTCAGAAAAACCATGGATTCATGTCATTTCACATAAAGCCATGCTGCATCAAGAGTTAGATCCGGTCTGTATGATGAAGACTGCCCCACCTTTTCGTTGATTAAATCATCAGGCATGCTACCCTAGGGTATGCATCTTTTCTTCCGACTATGCTGGCAGTTGCTGCTCTTCCTCTGTATTGGTGTCCTTGCAACCAGTTCGACAGTGATGCCACATTCGGAATTGGTGGCTCAAATCACTGATGATCTTGCCAATGCCCAGGCGATCATCACGAAGCGATGCCTGTGTTGTCACGGTCCCGAGAAACAGAAAGGCAGCTTGCGACTCGATTCCACTGACGCACTACTGCAAGGCGGAACACTCGGCACGGCTCTCGATCAAGCAGATCCGGAAAAAAGCCTGCTCCTCCAACGAGTAAGAGATAATTCACCAGAAACTCGGATGCCTCCGGAAGGCAAGCGGTTAACCGTGGAGGAAATCTCTTTACTTGAAAAGTGGTTACGAGCAGGAGCACCTTTGCCCAACAAGACCAGTAGCCAACCAAAACACTGGTCATTCCAGCCGATCCAGCGACCTGTTCCTCCACTACCCGCTACATCACTGCATCCGATTGATCAGTTCATTCATACAGAACTCAATAGGCACGAATTAAAGCCTTCGCCAACAGCACCACGATACCAACTGATCCGTCGTCTCTATCTCGATCTTCTCGGCCTGCTTCCTACGCCGGAAGCAGTGGCTAGCTTTGAAGCTGACACCCAACCCGATGCGTATGCACGCCTGGTTGATCGGCTGCTTGGTTCAGAACATTTTGGCGAACGCTGGGCACGCCACTGGCTCGATCTTGCCCGCTATGGCGACAGCGACGGCCTCGAACACGATGAGCCACGCAAGCACGCTTATCACTATCGTGACTGGGTAATCAGCGCTTATAACCGCGACCTGCCTTTCGATCAGTTCACTATCGAACAACTGGCGGGTGATCTGTTGCCTCATCCCACTACCGAGCAACTCCTGGCAAGCAGCTTTCATCGACAGACACTCAAGCACAATACTTCTGAAATGTTTAGCGAAGAACATCGAGTGAAGACAATCAAGGATCGTGTGAATACGACTGGTTCGGTCTGGATGGGTCTCACGGTTGGCTGTGCCGAATGCCATCACCACAAGCACGATCCAATCACCCAGCAGGATTACTATCAGCTCTACGCCTTTTTCAACGATGCTGATGAACACGACTATCTGCCCGACAACAAGCGTGTGATGTCGTTCAAGTTCAAGGAACGCCCCAGCCACGTGATGCCCCGTGGGCAGTTCCCCAGCATCGGCCCCAGCGTCGTTCCACAAATGCCTGCATCTCTTCCAGGCATCAAGAGCAAAGCAGGAAGGCTGAACCGGCTCGACCTGGCACGCTGGCTTGTTTCAGCCGAGCATCCACTGACTGCACGCGTCGAAGTCAACCGCATCTGGCAGCATCTCTTCGGCCAGGGGCTTGTCTCCACACCGGACGACTTTGGTACAAAAGGAGCGTTGCCAAGCCACGCAGCACTCCTTGACTGGCTTGCCTCTGAGTTTCAAGCCGTCGGCTGGAGCCGCAAGAAACTGATCAAACAGATTGTCTGCTCGCAAACCTATCAGCAAAGTTCGCAGCATCGAAAGGACCTGAAATCCAGGGATCCACTCAATCGCCTGCTCGCCCGACAAAATCGATTCCGGGTGGAATCGGAGATCATATACGACATTGCTCTCCAGGCTGCTGGTCTGTTACAGCTTGACACGGTTGGAGGCGAATCTTTCCAGCCAGCCTTCCCACGTGGCCTTGATACCGGTCCCATCAAGAATAATCGCCTGGTGGATGTCTCTGAGCCTGAAGAAGGCTATCGCCGTGGCATCTACATTCAGACCCAGAGAACGTTTCAACATCCGCTGCTGATGACGCTCGACACGCCAGATGGCAATCAATCCTGTGCCCGTCGCGAACGAACCAACTCGCCTGCCCAGGCATTGCTCTTGCTCAACGATCCGAACTTCCACGAGTGCGCTCGCGCCTTCGGACGATTGCTGGCAGAAGGTACAGCATCGAACGAGGAGAGAATTCGAATGGGCATGCTGAAAGCCCTGGGGCGTCCACCTCGTCGTGAAGAGACAGTACTTCTGGTAAAACTGCTTGAGGCTGAGATTGAAGCCAATCATTCCGAACCCTGGTCCGTAATGGCAGGAGTGCTGCTCAATCTCGAAGCTTTTACTACCCGGGAATAACCGTGCTGACATCGCCAAACAACTGGAATCGTCGGCAGTTCCTTGCTTCACAAGCCGGGTTTCTTGGCCTCGTAGGGCTTTCACATCTGCTGGCGGAAGATGGGGCTACACCTCCTCCTACGCCACACTTTCCTGCCAAAGCCAAGCGTTGCATCTTCATCTTTCTTGCTGGCGGAATGAGCCAGGTTGATCTCTTCGATCCCAAGCCCAAGATCGACGAACTACATGGCAAGCCCATCCCTGATTCGATGACCAAGGTCAAGTTCGCTTTTACCGATCCGAAGAAATCCGTCATGATGCGGTCGCCGTACCGCTTCGAGAAACACGGCAAGAGTGGTCTCACCATTTCAGAGATGCTGCCCCATATTGCCAGTTGTGCTGACGACCTGGCGATCATCCGAAGCATGCATCACAACTCATTCGCCCATGCCCAGGCGGAACTCTTTGCTCTCACCGGTCGCGAGAATACAGGCCACCCTACCAATGGCGCCTGGCTAAGCTATGGCCTGGGCAGCATGAATGCGGAACTGCCTGCCTATGTGACTTTGATCACCGGAGCAGCCCCAGTGGCTCGTTCACTCACCTGGGGATCGGGATATCTTCCCGCCCAGCACGCAGGCGTCGTCCTTCGCCACACCGGCGATCCCATGTATAACCTGTCGCATCCTGATGGTGTCACCTCTGCACAAAGGCGGCGTCAGCTTGATGCTTTGCAGTCGCTCGATCAAATGCAGCATCAAGCAACCGGCGATGACGCCATCCTTGAAAGACTGAAGAACTACGAACTGGCGTTTCGGATGCAACGATCCGCCCCGTCGCTGAATAATTTCAATGATGAAAGCCCCGCCACGTTGCAGGCCTACGGCACGACGCGACAGCATGATAACGAATCGTTCTCTCGCAATTGCCTGCTGGCACGCCGACTCGTGGAACGGGGAGTACGGTTTGTTTCCATCCTGCATCGCAAATGGGATAGCCACAAGGATCTCTATGAGCATTATCCCGGGCTGTGTCGGGAGGTCGATCTCCCCGTTGCGGCACTGCTGAAAGACCTCAAGCAACGGGGGTTGCTGGATTCCACGCTCGTGGTCTTTGCCTCCGAGTTTGGTCGCACGCCGTTCACCGAGAACAGCCAGCCGGGTCCGCATGCTGGCCGCGATCATCACCCCTTTGCCTACTCTCTGTGGATGGCAGGAGGCGGCGTCAAGGGTGGTCAGCAGTTCGGCGAGACCGACGATTTTGGCTGGAATATTACTGAGAACCCCGTGCATCTGCACGATTTTCATGCTACGATGCTGCACCTTTTCGGTATGGATCACCAGAAGCTCACCTTCCGCCATCAAGGGCTGAACCACCGTCTGACGGACCAGGCTGGCAAGGTCATTCATCAACTGATCGCTTAGTTTTCGGGAATACCATGCTTCGATTCTTCGTGTTGTGTCTGCTGGGGTTGAGTCCTGTACGAGCAGAAGAATGGCCACAACTGCGTGGCCCCACCGGGCATGGCCACTACTCAGGCAAACTCCCGACGAAGTGGAGTGAGAAAGAGAACATCGCCTGGAGTGTCGATGTACCCGGCCTCGGCTGGTCTTCCCCCGTAACAGTGGATGGCAAGACGTATCTCACAACAGCAGTGGAGAACGATGACGATGGCTATTCGCTGCGAGCCATCTGCATTGAAACAGCAACCGGCAAGTTGCTCTGGAATACTGAAATCTTCGTTCAGCCACAAAAGGCACCGAAGATTCACTCGAAGAACAGCCATGCCAGCCCCACCCCAGTGGTGAGTGCTGGCAAGTGCTACGTTCACTTCGGCCACATGGGCACCGCCTGCCTGGACACGAGTGGCAAGATTCTCTGGAAGCAGACGGAACACAGTTATAAGCCTGTTCATGGCAACGGCGGCTCTCTTTGCCTGGTGGAGAATCATCTCATCTTCAGTATAGATGGCGAAGACATGCAGGCGGTTATCGCCCTGGATGCAGCCAGTGGCGCCACGGTGTGGAAAGTGGAACGCCAGGCCAAACCATCGCGCAACTTCTCATTCGGAACGCCGTTGCACATCGTTCATGATGGTGTCTCGCAGGTGATTTGTGCTGGAAGTGACGTTGTCATGTCGCTTGATCCTAAAACCGGAAACGAACTCTGGCGATTGAAGTACAAAGGCTACTCGCAGATTC
>CAYPJB010000326.1:0-2620 GCA_964410845.1 uncultured Bacteroidales bacterium
GCCTGGCGCAAGAACGGTGCACGCATCGATGAGCTCGAAGCCGCACTGAAGAAGGCCGGTGCTACGGTCGATGCCGACACCAACCGAAAAAGACCTGGCGCACTGGAAAGCCATCGTAGGCGACTACGAAAGCGATGGCGGAGCCAAACTGAACATCAAGTTGTCAGATGTCGGGCTGACCACCGGTGGTCGCTGGCTGAAACCCACCGGGCCGAACACCTTCGTCCCGCTCGGTTCCGAAGGTAACACCATCCGCGTCGATCGCGATGGCGACAACGTCAAAAGCGTCACCCTCACCCGCTTCACTGCCGAGTACAGCTTCTACAAGTTCAACAAACCCGAAGTCAGCACTGCCTCCGTCAGCGTGGGTTCGGTCAGCAATCCCATGAACTGGCCTTCCTTCCGTGGCCCCGATGGCACCGGCGTAGCTGATGGCCAACAGCCTCCCATCACGTGGAACGTCAAAGAGAATAAGAACATCCAGTGGAAGACTGCCATACCCGGGCTGGGGCATTCGTGCCCGGTAGTCTGGGGCGACCGTGTCTTCGTCACCACCGCTCTCAGCAGCGGCCAACCTGATTCCAAGATCACCATCGGCAACTATGGTGGCGTCGCCTCGGTCAACGACACCAGTTCGCACACCTGGCAAACGCTTTGTCTCGACCGTGTCACTGGCAAGATCCTCTGGACCCGCACTGCTTACGAAGGCAAACCGAAGATCAAACGTCACCTCAAAGGCAGCCAGGCTAACTGCACCCCCGCGGTTGATGGCAAGCACGTCCTCGTCTGCTTCGGTTCCGAAGGACTCTACTGCTACGACTTCGAAGGCAAGCTGCTCTGGAAGCGTGACCTGAGCACGCTCGATTCCAGCTTCACTCTCGATCAGGAATACGAATGGGGCTTCGCCAACTCGCCTCTCATCCACGAAGGCATGGCCATCCTGCAATGTGATCTGAGTCGAGATTCGTTCATCGCTGCGTTCAGCCTGGAAGATGGTTCGAAGATCTGGTCCACGCCGCGTGATGAAATCCCCTCGTGGAGTTCACCAGTCATCTGGAAGAACTCGCAGCGTACCGAGATCGTCACCAATGCTTCCCAGTTCGCCCGCAGCTACGATCCCAAGACCGGTGCCGAACTGTGGCGACTGGCCAAGAAATCGGAAGCGACCATCCCCGCTCCCGTCTGTGGCAAAGACCTCATCTACATCAGCAGCGGTAATCGACCGATTCAGCCGATCTACGCCATCAAGCCCGGAGCCAGTGGCGACATCTCGCTGAAAGAGAAGGAAGACAAGAACAGCCACGTGGTGTGGAGTACTCTTCGTGGCGGGCCCTACATGCCCACGCCGGTACTCTACGGCAACTACTTCTACACCTGTTCCAACTCAGGGGTGCTTGCCTGCTACGATGCAGCCACTGGCAAGGAAGTCTACAAGAAACGCATCGGCGACACCGGTGACAGCTACACCGCATCTCCTGTGGTAGCTGATGGTCGCCTCTACTTCTCATCCGAACAAGGGAAGGTACGAGTGGTAAAAGCCGGCCCTACCTTTGAACTCCTCGCTGTCAACGAGATGGACGACTATATCATGGCCACGCCAGCCATTTCCAACGGCACCCTCTTCATTCGTAGCCAACACTTCCTATGGGCGTTGGGGAACGCCCAAGCCAAGTAAGGGCGATAGTTATATCGTGCCTGGGTTATCATCACACCGCTTTGAGCACGATGCAGGCATTGTGCCCGCCAAAGCCAAAGCTGTTGAGTACCGCCACTTTGACTTTGTGGTCACGCGCGTGATTGGGCACGTAATCCAGATCGCAGCCTTCGCTGGGCGTATCCAGGTTGATGGTGGCGTGAATCTTTCCTTCGGTGATGCTCTTGGCACAGACGATAGCAGCCAAGCCGCCGCTGGCACCCAATGTATGGCCGGTCATGCTCTTGGTGGCATTGACTGGCACCTTGTATGCATGCTGCCCCAGCACTCGCTTGATAGCCAGTGTTTCACCCAGATCGCCCAGTGGTGTACTGGTGGCATGAGCGTTGACGTAGTCCACCTGGTCGGGATTCAGCTTGGCATCCTTGAGGGCCAGTTCGACAGCCTTCGCCGCTCCGCTGCCATCGGCACAGGGGGCAGTGATGTTGAAGGCGTCGCCGGTCGCGCCGTAGCCTGCCACTTCGCAGTAGATTTTTGCGCCACGCTTCCTGGCGTGTTCGTACTCTTCAAAGATGACCATGCCTGATCCTTCGGAGAGCACGAAACCATCGCGGTCCTTATCCCAGGGACGGCAGGCACGTTCCGGATCATTGTTGCGGCTGGAAAGTGCCATGCACTGGATAAAGCCGGATAGTCCCATACGGGTCATGGCGGCTTCACTGCCACCCGTGACGATGAGATCAGCTTCATCGTACTGAATGGCGCGAAGGGCGCTGCCCAGTGCATTGGCAGCGGAGGCACAGGCAGTAGCCACCGCGAAGTTCTGTCCACGCATGCCATAATAAATGCTTATCTGGCCTGCGGCACTATTCACCATCAGCTTGGGGATGACAAACGGGCTGACCCGGGTTGGCCCTTTAGTCAGCAGAATCTCGTGCTGGTCTTCGTATTCGTTGAGACCGCCGA
>CAYPJB010000326.1:2720-5385 GCA_964410845.1 uncultured Bacteroidales bacterium
GGCCCTTTAGTCAGCAGAATCTCGTGCTGGTCTTCGTATTCGTTGAGACCGCCGATGCCGCTACCGAAAATGACACCCATTCGGAATGGGTCGTAGCCACCAACGAGGTATTCGTTTTCAGAATCCTTGTCGTTCAGCTTGGTCAATGGCAGGCCGCTGTCGATGATCGCTTCGTAAGTCGCTTCCAGCGCAAACTGCGAGTAGCGATCCATGCGCCGCTGCAAACGCTTGTCCATAATGGAGGCATTGGGGGCGTAGTTGCGAATCTCGCCGCCGAACTTCACTTTGTAATCGGTAACGTCGAAGAGGGTCCATGGACCAATGCCCGATTTGCCCTCCAGGGCGTTTTTCCAGAACTCCGGCACCGAGCGACCGAGAGGGTTAATGGTGCCAAGTCCGGTGATGACTACACGTCTTCGCGACATAATGCATACTCGTCTAGAGAGGGCTAACAAAAAAGCAGCGGAAGCCACTTGCTCCGCTGCTTCCAGAACCAATCCTGATGAACAGTTAGGCAGTCTTTTTACTGAGCTCAGCCTGGATGAAGTCTACGGCAGCACCAACAGTCTTGATCTTATCCTGAGAGTCTTCAGGAATGTTGATCTCAAACTCTTCTTCCAGTTCCATGACTAGTTCGACAACGTCGAGGGAATCAGCGTTGAGGTCTTTCTGGAACTCGGTTTCACGTTTGACTTGATCTTTGCTGACGCCCATCTGTTCGCTGACGATCTCAATGACCCGCGACTCGATGTTCGTGTCGGCCATGGAATACTCCTCATCTTTTCAAGTGTGGAAAGCCCGGGTGTTAGCCCAGGCTAATCCCTTGCCCTTTCATCATACGACAAAATGCAAGGAAATCCTCCTTCGATACAGGCGATGGAGGATGCATGCATGATATACCTGTCCCAAGGCAAATTGTCTAGGTTAACAGGCAATAGAAGTCTTTCCTGGGTGCATGTCACGGATTGCAGCCAAGTTCACGAGAGGGTATGTCTGGTAGCTGAAGTTTACCCAGGTTCACGGTGAACCATCGATCTCGACAAGGAAGTCCCCTATGTCTTTTCGCAAGACTACCCAGGCTGACAGAGATTCAGCACTTCAGGCGACGGCTCACCTGTGGAATGAACAGTCGCTGACCGACCTGCTCGCCGCCAGTGGCCTCGACGAGGAAGGACTTACCTTCTCGCAAATCGAGCAGCGGGCACGGGAAGTGGGCCAAGCCGTGACCCGCCGGGTGGCCGAAGAGTTGCTGCTGCGTCGACGAAAGAAGATGCCCACCGAGATATCTTGCCCGCAGTGCGGCAAGCCGTGTCGCATCTCCACCAAGAAGCGTGACATCACTACCTTGGATGGGCCGATCACCTACGCCGAACCCGCTGCTCACTGCTTCACCTGCCGTCGCGATTTTTTTTCCGGAACGTCCGAAGCTGCAACTGAGCGAGCAACAGTATAGTCCCCAGTTCCAACGTCGTCTGGCGGTCACGGTAGCCAAGACCAAGTCGTTCGAGGCCACAGCCACGGTGATCGAACAATGGTGCGATCAGCCGATTCAGCCCAAGCATGTGCAGGTGCTGGCTACCACCATCGGCCAGGAGTTGCTCAGCGAACGAAAGGCGTTGGTGGACGAGATCGTTCACCATCGTCGCGGTGCGGATCAGCCGGATCAGCAGCATGACCTGGCGGTGGTGCAGGTCGATGGCGGTCGAGTGCGAACACGGACGACCACCGGTGGAAAGGGAGCGGGTGTGCACGGCCATCAGTGGCGAGAAGATAAAGTCGCCCGGCTGCAAACGATGCAGAGTAAAACGTACACCAGCGATCCGTGCCCCGAGCCGCCCGCGTGCTTCCTGCGGAGCGAGCGTTGGCGTGAGTTCGTTGCGATATCACCCGCCAAAACAGGGGAATCTACGGAGGTGACCCTCACTCCTGCCCCCGAAGCAACGGCTCCCGTGGTCCAGGAGTGGCAGCCAAAGATGCTGGTGCGGACGGCGGTGGCCACGCTGGAAGCCATCGACGAGTTCCGCTGGATGGTGCTGGCCGAAGCCAAGCGACGCAACTTCTTCCAGGCCCGGCGATATGCGTTTTTGGGCGATGGGAATAGTAGCAACTGGACGATGCAGCAGAAACTCTTTCCGGACTTTGTGCCGATCCTCGACTTCTGTCATGCCGCCGGGTATGTGCATGCTGCTGCCACCGCACTGGGTGCTTTGGCGGAGTCGTGGATTCGTGACTGTTGGCAGGGACGTGTTGGCGAGGTGGTCAGTCAGTTGGAGCAGCTGTTGATGCAGCGGCTCGCGACAGGGGAGGTCGTGAATGAGACGCATGCTCTCTATGCGGCGCAACGGGCGATCACCTACTTGGGGAATCATGCCGACAAGATGAAGTATCCAGAGTATCGCCAGCAAGGGTTGCCGGTGACGACGAGTCTGATCGAATCGCAGATCAAGGAGATCAACTTCCGGATGAAGGGGACAGAGAAGTTCTGGAATCAGGAGAACGCCGAAGCCATTCTGCAACTGGTCGTCAACGAACTACGCGATGATGGCCAAGGGCTGGAGCAGTTCTTTGAACGTCGCCACACCTCGGTCTACCGACGACCAAGCAAGCGAAACCTCACTCTTGCACGCCAAGCTGCGTAGATTAACCATCAGGGGACATGCACCCG
>CAYPJB010000327.1:0-5382 GCA_964410845.1 uncultured Bacteroidales bacterium
GTATCGAGAAAACGACCTTGGCGAATCTCGTGTCCACCGACAACGATCTGGTCGAATTGATTGAGTGGCAGTTGATTCAGCGGAGGAACAGCAGTGGTGAGACCGGTCTCGTCCATCAAACCGTGTTGCAGTGCGACCAGCCCCAATGTGACGCAGGTGCCAACCCCGCCACAGGCGCCAACCAACCATATTCCGACACGTGTAGAAGTTGCCATGCTCAACCAGAAAAGTAACAGGTGGGACGAACCAGCGGAAAAGCTATCTTACAGACTCAGCCTGGAGGAATCAGCGAATGACGCCAAGCTCCTTGCCTACACTGATAAACGCTGCCAGAGCCTTCTCTACATGTTCCTGTGTATGTGCTGCAGAGAGCTGCATGCGGATGCGGGCTTGGCCCATAGGCACGACGGGGTAGCTGAATCCAATCACGTAGATGCCCTTCTGAAGAAGCTTATCGGCCATTAAGGAAGCGAGTTTGGCATCCCCCAGCATAACTGGAATAATGGGATGATTGCCGGGCTTGAGTGTGAAACCTGCTCGAGTCAGCCCTTCGCGCATGAATTGGGCATTGTGATGGAGACGTTTGCGAAGTTCTGCTCCTGAATCAATAAGTTCCAATGCCTTGATGGAAGCGAAACAGACGCTTGGCGGCATTGCATTACTAAAGAGGTAGGGCCGAGAGCGTTGACGAAGCGTTTCCACCCAGGGACTATAGCTGGTAGTAAAGCCGCCCACGCCACCGCTGAGCGTTTTTCCAAGCGTGCTGGTGATGACGTCGATCCGATCCATGACGCCGAAAACTTCCGGTGTGCCTCGACCTGTCGCTCCCAGGAAGCCACTGGCGTGGCATTCATCGACCATGACAACCGCCTGGTACTTGTCAGCCAGTTCACAGATCTGATCGAGTTTGGCTAAGTCGCCATCCATCGAAAAAACGCCATCGGTGGCAATCATGCGGAAGCGAAGGTTCTGGGTGGCTTTCAGTGCCGTTTCCAGCTCAGCCATGTCACTGTGCTTGTAGCGATGCCGTTGGGCTTTGCACAGGCGGATGCCATCAATGATGCTAGCATGGTTCAATTCATCGCTGATGATTGCATCTTGATCGGTCAGTACCGTTTCGAAGAGACCACCGTTGGCATCAAAGCAGGAATTGTAGGTGATCGCGTCTTCTTTTGAGAAGAAGTGGGCAATCTTGGATTCCAGCAGTTTGTGTGGTGAAGCAGTGCCACAGATAAACCGTACGGAGGCCATGCCAAAGCCAAATTTATCCAGCCCGGTATGGGCGGCCTTCACGATCTCAGGATGATTCGCCAGCCCCATGTAGTTATTAGCACAGAGGTTGATGACGGATTTGCCAGCTACCTGTATGTCAGCACCCTGAGCACTATCAATCACTCGCTCGCTTTTGAAGGTGCCAGCGGCACGAATGTCATCAAGCTGTCTGGCGAGATGCTGGGTGAATCGTTCGTCGCTCATGATGTCGCTCGCTTAATTACGTTAGGCAGAAGATATTCGCTGAAAGCACGTTCGAAATCATACTTCGGCTGGTACCCCCAATCCTTTCGGGCTGGGGCATCGTCGACATCGGTTGGCCAGGAATCGACGATAGCTTGCCGACGTATATCGGGCTTGAATGTGATGTCTGCTTGAGGATACGCTTTCAGTACCCTGTCACGGAACTCACCTGCAGATGGGTTGAATCCAGCCAGGTTGTAAACGGGTTGACTAAGTTTGGCGCCATCAGCCTCAGCAAGTTGCAAGATGGCTTCAACACCATCGGGCATCGCCAGGAATGGGATACGAGCATCAGGACGAACGAAGCACGCATACGGTTTTGAACCGGCCGCGGCATGAATCATCTCAGGTGCAAAATCACTGGTGCCACCGGTGGGTAAAGTATGGGCGCTAATGAGGCCTGGAAAACGGATTCCCCGGAAATCCACTAGCCCTTTCGATTCCTGTGCATCGAGCTGACGGTAAAACTTCTGGTAATAGTTGCCGAGCTTCTCGCAATACAGCTTGTTGATGCCGTACATGGTACGCGGTTCGCACCATTCCGTTTCTTTCACTTTACCAGCCTGGGTCTTGGCTTCGACGGTTGGAAAACCATAGACGGCAATGCTACTGGGGTAGATGAAGCGAATCGCATTACCTTGTTGACGGGCTTCACTGACAGCGAGTTCAAGCAGATTGAGCGTGCCATCAACATTGACAAGGTGTGCCAGCTTGGGCATGCGTTCCGACTTAGTCGAAAGCAAGGCAGCCAGATGGATGATGATGTCAAAATCGTAATTGGCTCCGAGGTTTTCGACGACGGAGCCATCAGTAATATCGCCAACGATGCTGCGGAAGCATTTCTTCCGGATTGCTTCGTCAGGTGCGTTCAGATCGAGGGCAACAATGCGAGTACTGGAAGAATCTGCCAACTGGCTGATCAGCCCGTGTCCGATCTCGCCATTGGCACCCGTGATTAATACTGTTCGCATGTTGTCGCCCAAAAACTATCGAAAGGACTCTGATTATGGTTTAGGAGTTGATTCCAAATAGGCGAATAGATCAGCGATTTCCTGAAGCGTTAAATCATCCAGGAGTTTCTCAGGCATCGGGGATACCGTGGAAGCCACCTGAGATTCGATTTCAGATTTCTTCAGTGTAACTTTGGTTCCATCTGCCTGAAGAACCGTGACAGTATCACCCTGAGGTGCAGCCAGGCCTGAGATGGTCTGCCCATTCTGTGTCACTAGAACGGTGCCTCGATACTGATCGCTGATCACTTTGGATGGATCTAAGATCGCTTCGAGAGTATCCACGCGCTGGAACCGGCTTTTGAGCGTTGTCAGATCTGGCCCCAGGCCTTCGCCCTCGCTGCCAAACTTATGACATTTGATGCAGTTGGCTTTTGCAAAGACCAGTTTGCCTCGAGCGATATCTCCAGTCTTTCCTTTAGGGTCTTGTTCGAGATACTGCTTCAGTTCCTGCATCTTCCACTTGGAACTAGCCGTCATGGCTGCTACGGAAGGCAGTGCTGTGGCTTTGGGGAATTGCTGAGTGTACCACCGAGACCAGCCCGTGAGTTCAACGGAAAGATCATTCCCTTCAGGAGAGAATCGCTGGGGCTTCCACTGTTGCAGCAACTGAAGCATCGAAAGTCGATCTCTTTCATTGAGCTTGTTGATCGCCAAAATAGCAAGTCGATACGCTTCAGCATCTTCCGCTTTGGGGGTGTACTTGGACTTTTTCAACGCATTCACCAATTCTTTCAGAAGAACGACTGACGACGTCCGTAATCCCTGAACATAGTAGCTGCCGTTTTCCGGCGATGGTGATTTGACCAGCGTTCTCAACACAGGTTCGAACATTTCACTATGGCGGTCCGCGATTCGCCGCAGTGTGTTTTGAACTTCAGGTTTACTGACATCCTTGCCCAGGCTATCGATCACACTTTCGCAGAGCGATTTAAGAGAAGCTTCTTTGCTGGAAGCGAGTTTGTCGATGAGCCCAACCAATTGTTCCTGAGGTAGCTGGATGGATTTATCACGCAAGAGAATGCTGGCTGCGAAGATGTTCTTTTCCAGATTCTCGAAGACGGCTAACTTCTCGTTGGCATCCAGTGTTTTCGCCCAGTCCTTAAAGATGTTTTCCATGAAGGGGGTGAAGCTGTGTCCGCCTGTCCAATTCTTGGTTTTTTCAAACCAGGCCAGCATCGATTGCTTCATGACAGGCGACCAGCCATTGCGAAGCAAACGGGCACAGTATGCATAATGAATCTGTTGCTGGCGATCAGTTCCTGTTTTGTTGAGTTCAACGAGTAGCTTCTCAGGCACGTTGAGATCGGTCCAGCCTTGACGATGAGCGTGAACCAGAAGGATTGCGAGCTCACGATTGAGTCGATCATCACTGGAGGGGAAGGCTGTGAACCATTGCTTGATGACCGAAGCGACTTCGGATTCTTTCCCAGTTAGGCCGGCATGAATGCAAGTTAGTTGCCAGGTTCGCGCCAATTGCAGTTGGCGCATCATATTGGAAGAAGGCTCGACTTTGATCAAGCGAGCAAGTATCGCCGCTGTGTGCTTGTCAGCTTGATGAGTCTTGCAAAGGGCAACGATTGCTTCCATTGCAGCAAGGTCAGGAAGTTTCCCTAGTTCATTGATCCAGCTCGTTGGATCAATACGTTGCAGTACCAGTCTAGCTGCTGTGCGGAGGTACGCATCTTCACTTTGAAGTAGTGGCCACAGATCATCAGCTTTGACGGTGATGTTATTGCGAATAATCTCTTCGCAAGCACGTCGTTGCTTCATAGCATCGTTACTTTTCAAGTCATTTGTTGCAAGAGAAGCACTTGCTGTTTTCAAGTCGCGACCCTTGCTCCAGGCTGCAAGTGGCTGAATACGATCAGGTGGCGTGAATTCTCGAGTCAATGGACCTGTGTAGCGAATGCGATACAGTCCACCTGCTGACCCACGACCACCAAGAGTGAAATACAGAAAACCATCAGGTCCTACTTCGAGATCAGTCACGTTCAGTGATGAGCCGATGCAGAACTTTTCTGCTTCACCCTTGAAGGTGGCACCATCAGGCTTCATGTGTACAGCCCAGATGACACCTATCGACCAATCAGCGAGGAAGATGGAGCCACGATATTTCTGGGGATACTTCACATGCTCGTATACTGCTACGCCGCAAGGTGATCCTCGCCCTGTTTCCACCATAGGTGGCAGGCTGTCGATGTAGTAGTTCGGAGTGTTTGCTGCACCAGTACGCCAGACGAAGTCAGCACCCATCGGCACATGACAGAATCTAACAGGACGATACCAGGGTAGGCTTTCATCCCATTCCATATCGCTGTCGAAAGTGAAGAGTTCGCCATCGGTGCTGCGGAATGCGGCATCGAAGTGGTTGCGAAAACCTGCAGCCACCAGGCTCATATTGTTGCCTTCGTGATCCATGCGCCAAATGGTACCGCCAGGTGCGAGGATATTCGCTGCATGGCCACGGCCATCGTTCAGTCGAGGTAGCAGAACGTCTTCGGTAGTGTTGGGTTTATCCTGGTCTGGTCCGAAGTGACCAGTTGGCCAGCGAAGCAGGGGGGAGTTGGTGGCCAATTGCTTCGGCTGCGCCCAGGCATGGTTACCAATGACAAGATAAAGCCAGTCATCTGGTCCGTGAATGATGGCATGAGGACCGTGTTCACCCATGCCACCTTTGAATTTATGGATGAGTTGTACTGCATCCGCTTCATCGTCACCGTTGGTGTCTTTCGCCCGGTACAAACCAGTTCCTTGTGGGCCGTCGCCTACGATGAGGAGAGCATCGCGCACCCAGCATAGGCCATGTGCATTCTTGATGAGCTTGCAGTAGGGCTTGATCTTTTGCATCTCGCCT
>CAYPJB010000328.1:0-5374 GCA_964410845.1 uncultured Bacteroidales bacterium
AGCATGAACAAGGTTAAAGGTTTGCAGTACATCGCTAGGTCTCGGAACGGAAAGTTACTGGTAAACGCTCGAGCGAGGTATACTTGCGAGCAAGGATAGTCATGGTTGCATAATGGTTGTTGTTGGTCAAGAGTTGTAATCCAGGGCTTCATAGTTGCAAGAAAATCGGTATTGCACCGGTAAACAACCGCAAGAGATGTGTATAGCGGTTCTTTGGCATACGATGAAATCAAAAGAAAAAGCCGAGGGTTACCCTCGGCTTTCATACTTGAGCTGAACTGTTGTTAGGCTTTAGCTTCAGCTTGCTTCTTGGAAGCGAGCTTGCGACGGCGGCTGTTGCGAACCTTGCTCACTACAGCAGCACCGAGGCCAACTGCACCGAGGCTACCGAGTGCAATACTGGCAGGTTCAGGAACAGCGAAAGCACTGATAGAGATATCATCGATGGAGTAGTCATTGCCATCAGCACTGGTGTTGACATTGAGGAGGTCAAGATCAAAGGTTGTATTGCTACCAGAGTTGAAAGCGAAAGTAGCAAGGGTCCAATTCAGGCCCCATGTAGGATAAAGACCTACAACTGGTGCATCAACAAAGTTACCAGTGATGTTGCTATTGTTACCAAGCAGTTGCACTTCGAGACGACCAAAAGTTGGATCACCAGCATTGGTCCAGCTATTCAGCCAGATGCTGAAGACATAGTCAGTATTTGGGGTTACTGCGATGCCGTTGGCTCGATAAATCGAGGAAGCAGCACCACCATTAACAGCCAGATAGAGGCCGTTAGCATTGCCAAAAGTGTGGTCAAAGAAGCCAGGGTGGCCAGTGTTGGCACTGGTTCCAATTGCTGGGTGTTGTGTCTGACCGCTACCCAGATCTGCTGAAAGATCGCTGGTGACGGAGAAGACATTAGCAGGGCTCATACCGTTAATGACGTTATTTGCCACAAACGTATAAGTGGAAGTGAAGGCAGCAGGCTGAACGAGTGGGTTGTAGCTCTGGAAGTTATCTGAATAAACCGTCTGAGCTTGAACAGCACCGGCAAATACGAGGGCTAATGAAGCAGCGGCCCAACGTAATGATGACATGAATGACTTCCTCATGATAAACTAGCTCCTGGAAACAAGCAGGTACTCGGCCTACTTCGGTCGCATTGTGAGAGTTTAGCGTTCTCTACCATGCTGTCAACAAGATTTATTCTTAAAAAGCTGCATTTCTACTCACTTCGCCTAAACCTTACATTTGCTACGCCCCGCCTCGGTTATCAATGAAGAGCACTTTTTTACGCCATCGAACTTTCAACAACCATTCCAGCCACTGGGGACGATGATTCGTGAAAACAAAGACCTCTTCAGCTTTGATGTTGAATGGCGGCAATCTTAGATCAAGATACCTGAATTCCCCATCTTCTATATCCTTGTTTAGCGTCTCTCCATGGGGGTTGACACAGTTGGTGATCAAGCACATCGGATAACGATTGATGTGTGGTAGGAACTTCATGATGTTGGCATGAGACAGATGCTGAAGGACATCTTTAGTAATGAGAAGATCAGCATCTGGAAGTTGGCTGAAGTCACCATCATAACGGTTGAAAGCAATGTTGGGCTTGGAAAACTGGCGTGTGTTGGCGTCGATCACGGATTTGACGAGATCGAAACCCTGATACTGGATGCCCGTCCAATCGATGAGTCGGCTGAATTGCCAGTCGCCACATCCCATATCGACAACGGATTTGACACGCTTCTCACGCAGAAACTGTTGAACAAACTGAACGTAGCCACGGGTATGTCTGGGCAGGGAGCCTTCACCTGATCCGTGATGCCATTCATTGGTGGCGTAAACTTTCTCGAATGCTTCTTGCATGTTGGTTTTATTGTGGTTGCTTGTTAGTTCATAAAGACGGCCTCAATGTTTGTATAGAACACCAGTCAGGCAACTGGTATGCTGGAATCATCCAGAAGACTGAGAACATCCTGTTGTTCAGACAGCAGGCAACCCTGTACTGGCAGACAACGAACAACAACCAACCATCAACAATAACGAAGCACGAATGCTCAATCACCAACTCAAAGCTGACATCACCAAACTGCTCCTGCGAGTACTGAAGCCCGCACAGTACCTGGGGAATGAACTCAACAGCATCCACAAAGACCATCGCCAGGTGCGCGGAACGCTGTGCATGGCGTTTCCCGATACTTATGCCCTGGGGATGAGTCACCACGGATTACAGGTTCTCTACAGCCAGATGAACCGCGATCCGCAATGGGCGTGTGAACGCAGTTTCATGCCCTGGTTCGATATGGAGCATCAACTCCGCAAGCATCAGTTGCCTCTGTATGGTCTGGAAAGCTTCACGCCGCTGCGTGAGTATGATTTGCTTGGGTTCAGCCTGCAGTATGAAGTCTGTTATACCAATGTGCTGGCTATGCTCGATCTGGGACAGGTTCCCATGCACTCGGCAGACCGAACGCTGGATCATCCGCTGGTAGTTTGTGGAGGACCCGGAGCACAGAATCCGGAACCGCTCGCCCCATTTATTGATGTGTTTGTCATAGGTGATGGTGAAGACATTCTGCCTTGGATGATGGACAAGTGGATGTCGCTCAAGGAAGAAAATGCTGCTAGTGCCAACCCTGTGAGTCGAACTGAACTGCTTGCACAACTCGTGTTAGCTCAATCGAACGAACTGAATTGCCTGTATGCTCCGTGCTTTTACGAGCCGGAATACCATGCAGATGGCACACTTGCTGTCATGAATCGCACCCGGCCCGATGTACCACTGGAAGTCAATGCCGCTGCCATCCAGCGTGATTTCGACAGCTACGAATTGCCGTACAAGCCCATCGTCTCGTTCGTCGAGACGACCCACGATCGAATTGCCATCGAAATCATGCGTGGCTGTCCCTGGCAATGTCGCTTCTGCCAGAGCACCGTCATCAAAAGGCCACTTCGCACTCGCAGCGTCGAATGCATTGTGCAATCTGCTCTCGAGAGTTACCGCAATACTGGTTACAACGAGATCAGCCTGCTCAGCCTGAGCAGCAGCGATTACCCTGATTTCGAGAAACTGGTCCAGCGGATGCATGAAGTCTTCCATCCGCTGGGAGTGAATGTCTCGTTGCCGTCATTGCGGGTAAATCACCAGTTCCGCAGTCTCCCCAAGCTCATCAAGAGTGCTCGTAAGCAGGGGCTGACGCTGGCCCCCGAAGTAGCCCGCAACGATATGCGTGAACAGATTCGCAAGCCTGTCAGCAACGAAGATTTGTACGAAGGGTGTCGGGAAGCGTTCCGAATGGGGTGGAAGCATGTGAAGCTCTACTTCCTTATCGGTCTGCCTGGCGAACGGCCTGTCGATCTGGATGGCATCATCGAGATGGCAGAAAAGATTTCACGCATCGGCAAGGAAGTGACTGGTCGCTTCGTGGAAGTAGTAGCGGCAGTCTCGAACTTCGTGCCCAAGCCCCATACGCCGTACCAGTGGAACGGCATGCAGACGCGAGAGTATTTCCAGTGGGCCGGGAAGTACCTGCGAAGCAAATGTTCCCTGCGATTCGTAAAAGTGAAGCAGCACGAGATCGAACGCAGTATGCTCGAAGGCTTGCTGACCCGTGGCGATCGACGCACAGCAGCGATACTGCTGGAAGCCTATCGCCGTGGTGCCCGGCTTGATGCCTGGAATGATTGCTTCCGCCCGGAGTTATGGTGGAAGGTCGTGGAGGACCTGGGCATCGACTTCAACTTCTTCGTCCACCGCGCCCGCCCCACGACAGAACGGCTTGCCTGGGATCACGTCAACGTGAAGAAGGGCAGGGGCTTTCTCGAGAAGGAACAACAACGCAGCGTGATTCAGTTGGGCGTGATGGCAACAGCGAAAGAGGATCGGCCCACGGAGAAGTTTGTGGTGAGGAGTTAGCTATCATCGAAAACATCGAGTGCTGTTCCAGTAAGTTCGGCACTCGACAAATGTTACTCTTGCTTCCCTTTCATAACCCCTTTGATACCAACCAGTGTCAGCAGGACACCAAGACCACCGAATACGCCAAGTACACCCCACTTGCCAAGGAAGTTATAAACGAGCAGCACGATGGCGTTCATTTTCATGCGGCCACCTTCCTGTTCCCAGTAGTTGAACAGGAAATAGAGGCCAACGCCAACTGCAACGAGAAATAGGCCCCAACCCACGGTTGCCCATGGGCTGTCCTTTTCTTCAGGCTTCTCAACCGTCACCGCCTTCACGTCGCTCATGGTATACCCTTGTTCGAAATGATGAAAAGCAACAACTGGGCAACATCATAATGGGTGAGATGGGGAATGCCATTGGAAATTGATCCGAAATTATCACCAAGATACTGTAAAAGAAGCAGGTGGCAGTTTGTTACCAAACTGCCACCTGCCGCTACAATTTCGCTGCTGAAAACGGACCAGCGTTACTTCACCTTTTTGTACTTGCGCTCTTCGCCGTCATCACCCTTGGTGACCAGTTCGTTCTCGGTGAGCTTAACGATCGTCCGTTCCTGTTCTTGTTCCTGGTCGTTGACCTTGATTTTGACGGTGAGTTTGTCGCCTTTGAGCTTGTAGGTGCCTTCGATCTTGTTCGTTTGCCCTTGAGCATCGATGGCTAGATGGACCTTCTCATCCTTGGTGAACTCTACAACGATTTTATCGACGCCATCAGGCTTCTTCTCCGCTTCCCATTTGCCGACGAACAGTTTGCCGTCGATCTTGCTGTCTTGCAGGGAAGTGGGAATGAAAAGCATCAAACCAATGATGAGGTGAACGAGCATGGGAGTCTCCTGAAATAGAAGTGAGCACGGACGGGTTACCATCAAGGTATGGTGTGCAAAAAGGTTGGCAATCATCTGGGAGTGGACAGTGCATTGCCTTTGCATCAGGCTTGACGTTCTCCCGGACAACACCAAGATGGACGAAGCAGAGGTTAACTTAGGAGTGAAGAGATGAAGTTGCTGATGAGTTTGATGTTCTACATAAGTCTGCTTGCTGTTGTTTCAACCGCTCATGCTGACGATTGGCCCCACTGGATGGGTCCCCAGCGGGATAACGTCTGGCGGGAAGAGGGGTTGCTTGAGAAGTTTCCCTCTGGTGGACCCAAAGTAGTTTGGCGAACAGCTACTGCTGGAGGGTATTCAGGACCTGCGGTGGTTGGCGATAAGCTCTACCTCACCGATTTTGTTTCGGAGACCGATTCGAAGGTCGAGAACTTTGATCGCAAGACAAAAAGTAAGGGCACGGAGCGGGTTCGCTGTCTAAATGCCAACACGGGAAGTGAACTATGGAAGCATGAATATCCGGTCGAATATACCATTTCCTATTCTTCCGGTCCTCGTTGCACTCCTGTCGTGCATGAGGGCAAGGTTTA
>CAYPJB010000329.1:0-5370 GCA_964410845.1 uncultured Bacteroidales bacterium
CAATTGACCATTCTCATCAGTCGTGGTATGGCACAAGCTCGTGGGGGAGAACCGAGCTATGTCACGCCAGTCGTTTTTGACCTATTCCTTGCCTCAACATGAGGTTGCAGGACGAGCGACCACGGTATTGACCACGATCCAGGCGGATGGTCAGCGGTTTGACGTCTGGTATCGAGTTTCCCAGGGTGCCGTAGCCAATGGCGTGGAGACGTTCCTGAATGCCTGCCTGGTCCCTGCCATGCGGCTGGGGTGTGCTATTCGTCCGCCAGCACCGATCAGTGCTACGCTGTTCAACAACCTGCATGCCGTGCAGCAGGTATTGCATCGCTGGTACCCGACACTGAAGCCCATTACGATTGAAGCAGAACTCCTGCCCGAAGCTGCGACCATGTCAAAGGCTTCCGGGGTAGGCAGCTTCTTTTCCGCTGGCGTCGATGCCTGCTACACCTTGCTCCAGCATCACGACGAAATCACCAATGGCATCCTGATCCATGGCTTCGACTACAGCCATGATCATACCCACATGCGAAATACCGTCTCCCGCATGGCCCAGCAGGCCTTGCACGACCTCGGCCGCTCACTCATCGAAGTCGATACCAACATCCGCAGCTTCGGCGATCACTATGCCGACTGGGGCTATGAATACCACGGCAGCCTGCTTGGCAGCATCGCTCTGCTGCTGGCTCCACAACTGCGAACTGTCTACGTCCCTTCCAGTTACACCTACGATACACTGTTCCCCTGGGGCTCTCATCCCGAGACGGATCCACTCTGGAGCAGTGATGCGGTGGCTGTTGTGCATGATGGCTGCGATACCAATCGTGCCCAAAAGGTGATGCGCATTGCCAACTGTGATGCCGTGCTGCGCGTTCTCCGTGTGTGCTGGAGCGACTTCCATCGTACCGGCAGTGTTTACAACTGTGGCAAGTGCGAGAAATGCACTCGTACCATGCTGGATTTACAGATCGCCGGGGCTCTCCATCGCTGCACCACGTTCCGACATCCGCTCAGCTTGAAGCGCGTGGCTCGTATTGATGCCCGCTGTGACAAGACCCGGCATTTCTACCTGGGGAGCTATCAAGCTGCCCAACAACGCACGGCGGAGCCGAAGCTGATCCAGGCGCTGGAAGAGTGCCTGAGCAATCGGCGACATACTGGCATCCAGGGCGCCATGTTACGATTCCGCAAACAGGTGAATGCCAATATCATCCGCCCCAGCTTGCGACCCCTGGAAAAAGTAGTGCAGCGCCTGGCAGGTCGAAAGTCTGTTCATTCCGTAAATTAGTCTATCTAACCTGGCAACAGGCCCGCGAAAACACTGGTCACACTTGTGTCCGGTATGATATCGTAGAGGCTGACGAACGCTCCCACCGAAGCCAGCGTCCCGTTTGTTCGTTTTTCCCTGAGTTAACAATCCATGTGGCGTACTCGCTCCTGTTGTCTCGTCGTTGCACTCTTTACCCTTGTGGGCCTGCTCGTCTCAGCCGGGTACGGGTTCGATGATCCACCCAAGCCTACCAAGGCCCAACTCGATCATTTTGAACAGAAAGTGCTCCCCATCCTGCAGCAAAGCTGCTTCAAATGTCATGGCGGCGAAGCCAAGATCAAAGGTGGCCTGAAGCTCACCTCGCGTGCAGGTATTCTCGAAGGGGGCGACACCGAACCAGCCCTCAACCTGAAAGACCCCTCCAAGAGCCTGCTGCTGAAAGCCATCAACCACGAAGGTGGCTTGGAGATGCCTCCCACTGGCAAACTGACTCCCGCCAAGATCGCCACCATCGAAGAGTGGGTCAAGGCTGGCGCCCCCTGGCCAGGCCACATCAAGATTGAAGCCAAGGCTGAGCACAAGACCGTCGGCGGAGTGGTCACTCCCGAATCGAAAAACTACTGGGCATATCGTCCCGTCACCAATCCCGCTGTGCCAGCAGTGAAGAATGCCGCCTGGGTGAAGTCGCCCATTGATGCCTTCATCCTGGCCAGGCTTGAAGAGAAGAAGCTCACCCCTAGCCCAATGGCGGACAAACTGACCCTGATCCGTCGAGCGACCTACGATCTGACCGGTCTGCCACCCACTCCGGAAGAGATCGACAGCTTCGTCAACGACAGCGACCCGAAGGCTTACGAAAAGTTGATCGACAAGCTGCTGGCTTCACCACAGTACGGCGAGAAGTGGGCCCGGCACTGGCTCGATGTCGTTCGCTATGCCGAGACCAACGGCTACGAACGGGATGGCCCCAAGCCATTCGCCTGGCGCTACCGCGATTATGTGATCAAGAGCTTCAACGACGACAAGCCTTACGACCAGTTCATCAGGGAACAACTCGCCGGCGATGAGATGCCCAACGGCGGCGTCGATGCCATCATCGCTACCGGCTTCTACCGCCTGGGCCTTTGGGATGATGAACCCGCTGACCCCAAGCAAGCCCTGTTCGATGAAATGGACGACATCGTCGCCACCACCTCGCAAGGCTTCCTGGGCATGACCATGAACTGTGCCCGCTGCCATGAGCATAAGATCGATCCGATCCCCCAGGCTGACTACTACAAGATGCTCGCCTTCTTTGCTGACATTGAACGCTTCAGCCTCGATCGTAACGTCCGTTCGCCGTACAACCTGACCGACATCACCGCGCCTGACAAACGCAAGGTCTACGAAGCGGAGTTCAACGTTCGGCAAGCTCGCATGGATAAACTCGCCAAAGAGATGGTGAAGCTGGAAGACCAGATCATCAAGCGCATGCCGGAAGAAGAACAGCGTGCGTCCGAAGGTCTCGATCGGCCCCAGGTGATCAAGAAGCTCGAGAAGTTCTGGAAGGACGACGAAAAGAAGCAGTACACCGAGCTCAAGAAAGAGCACGATCAACTCAAACGAAGGCCTGAACCCAACCGCGACCTCGCTCTCTCTGTCAACAAGTGCAAGGTGAACCCACCGCAAACGTTCGTGATGGTGCGAGGCTCGCCCCATTCCCCCGGTGCCAAGGTCTCGCCAGGCTTTCCGAGCGTCCTCACTGACAAAGAGCCAGAGCTGAAAGCACCGAACAAGGATGCCAAGACTAGTGGGAGACGCACAGTCCTCGCCAATTGGATTGCCTCGAAGGACAATCCCATGACCGCCCGTGTGATGGTGAACCGCATCTGGCAACACCATATGGGTAAAGGCATCGTCGCCAGCTCCAACGACTTCGGCAAGTTCGGCACGCCTCCGACTCATCCCGAACTGCTGGATTGGCTCGCCAGCGACTTCATGGCGAACGACTGGAAGATGAAACGGGTTCACAAGCTGATCATGTTGTCGAATGTCTATCAGCAGGCAAGCATTCTCCCCTCTCCCCTGGCGGGAGAGGGGCCGGGGGTGAGGGGGAAAGCTGGCGAGAGATCCCAAGCCTCCACCATTGACCCCGAGAACAACCTCTACTGGCATTTCAATCCCCGCCGCCTCACCGCGGAAGAAGTTCGTGACACCATCCTGTCAGTCAACGGCTCCCTTAACCTCAAGATGGGTGGCCCCAGCATCTATCCGATCATCCCTCGAGAAGTACTCGCTGGTCAGTCCGTCCCCGGCGATGGTTGGGGCAAGTCTTCACCGGAAGAGGCTGCACGACGCAGCATCTACGTCTATGTGAAGCGCTCGCTCCAGGTGCCTATCCTCATCAGCCACGACCAGGCCGACCCCGACAGCACCTGCCCGGTACGGTACACCACCACGGTGCCCACCCAGGCCCTCGGCATGCTCAACAGTGAGTTCACCAACCAGCAGGCTGAGAAGTTGGCCGAGCGCGTGGCGAAAGAAGTTCCGGGTGATGTAAAGGCCCAGATCCAACGAGCCATCCGTCTGACCACGGGTCGAGTGCCTGACGATGCTGAGGTACAGAAGGACTTTGCACTCCTCGAACGCTTCCAGAGCAAGCACCAGATGAAGCCCGAGCAGGCCATGAAGCAGGTGATGCTGATGCTGCTGAACGCGAACGAGATGGTATACCTGGATTAGTCTGGGGTAGAATACTCTTCCATAGTTCCAGAGGTGCAACATGACACTGCCAGTAATTATCGAGACCTCCGCCCATGGTCTGGTAACCGCGAAGTTTGGCGATCATGAAGATTTGCAAGCAACCCAACCCACTCAGGAAGAAGCAATCCGCATCTTGAAGACAAAGCTTCAGCGCCAGATCGAGATGGGCCGCCTGGTCCTGATCGACATCCCAACAATCGCTGGAAAACAATCGTAACCGTACACGCAACCTGGATCTCAATCATGTCCCAATTCTGTGGCCGTACTCGTCGTGAAGCTCTCTGGGAAGCTGGCTGTGGCTTCGGTGCTGTTGCTCTGACCAGCCTTCTCTCCGGCGATGGCTTCTTCAACAAGCTCCACGCCAACGACCAGACGGGCAAGTTCGTGAACCCCCTGGCCCCCAAGGCGCCGATGATGCCCGCCAAGGCGAAGTCGGTCATCTTCCTCTTCATGTATGGCGGGCCGAGCCAGGTTGATACCTTCGACTACAAGCCCAAGCTTTACCCCCTCGATGGCAAAACCATCCCCGTCAAAACCTTTGGTCGCGGAGGCCACCGCAATGAAGGCCGCGTCGTTGGCCCCAAGTGGAAATTCAAGCAGTACGGCCAATGTGGCAAGTACGTCAGCGATCTCTTCCCCAACCTCGCCCAGCACGTCGATGACATTGCCTTCATCCATTCGATGTATGCCGAGTCACCCATTCACGGTTCCGCGCTCCTCATGATGAACTCAGGCCGCCTGCTCTCCGGCAACCCCGCCATGGGTTCGTGGATCAACTATGGCCTGGGCAGCATGAATGAAAACCTGCCGGGGTTTGTCGTCATGCTCGACAACAAAGGTGGCCCAATCTCCGGCCCGCGTAACTGGGCTTCAGGCTACATGCCCGCCAGCTACCAGGGCACCATCCTCCGCGCCACCAAGACGCCCATCTTCAACCTCGAGATGCCTCCCGGCATGACCCGTGCTGCCCAGCGCGATCTGTTGGATCGCCTGCGTGAGAAGAACCAGCAGCATCAGCAGGGCCGCGAGCAGAACAGCGAACTGGCTGCCCGCATCGCCAGCTATGAACTGGCTTACAACATGCAGCAGCACGCCCCCGAAGCGGTCGACTTCAGCAAAGAAACCGACGAAACCAAGGCCCTCTACGGCATCGACGGCTCCCGCACCGAAGACTTCGGCCGCAAGTGCCTGCTCGCCCGCCGTCTCGTCGAACGGGGCGTTCGCTTCATCCAGATCTACTCCGGCGGCGCCCACAACGACGACAACTGGGATGCCCATACCGACATCGTCAAGAACCACAGCAAGCACGCCGGCGACACCGACAAACCTATCGCCGGCCTCATCGCTGACCTGAAACGCAA
>CAYPJB010000330.1:0-5360 GCA_964410845.1 uncultured Bacteroidales bacterium
CTGCACTGCCGGCATTGAATCCAAACCACCCGAACCAGAGCAGGCCCGCACCGAGCAGTGTCAATATGATGCTGCTCGGCTGAATCGGATGCAGTGGATAGCCACGACGGGCAGGAAGCACCATGACCGCTGCCAGACCTGCAACGCCTGCTGCGATGTGAACCACAGTACCACCCGCGAAATCCAGTGCACCGATACCTTGCCCGGGCTTAGCTCCCAGCCAGCCGACGAAGCAAGTACCGGAACCGAATGTGCCAAGCGTCGGACCGAACCAATCCATCGCCCAAACCCAGTGAGCCAGTGGAGTGTAGACAAAGACCGACCAGAGTAAGGTAAAGACGCAGTAGGGTAGAAAACGAATGCGTTCCGCCATCGCCCCGCTGATCAGGGCAGGGGTGATGATCGCAAACATCCCCTGAAACAGCACGTGTAGATAGATGGGAATATTGGTGCCTGGCAGCAATGCATCGGGGGCAATCCCTTGCAGGCAGAAGAGATCACTGCTCCAACCGATGAGGCCGCCTTTGGAGTGCCCGAATGCCAGGCCGTAACCACAGACCACCCAGTACACGCCGACGATGGCGAGCGGTGCCATGCTGTGCATCATCGTCCCCAGCACATTTTTGCGTCGTACCATGCCCCCGTAAAACAAAGCAAGCCCTGGGATCATCAGCATCACCAGAGCCGTCGAGATCATCATCCAGGCTGTGTCGCCTTTTTGCTTGCCTACCTTCGCTGCGGTTTCGAGTTCTTCCCACTGCTTGACTGTGATAGTCTTTACGGGAGAAGGGGGCTCATCAGCCGTAACAGTACTCCAACAACAGACACCAACAATCAACAACAAACACACCACGTGACGACGCATCCTTCACTCCTCACGACTGATGCAAATCAAACGCTGAAAGATTAAGCAGACGCAAAGCCAATACCGAAGTGGCACATCTGCAATAATCTGCTGTAAGTATTGGTGTGAAGAGAGCTTGCGTTAGATGTGATTGTATATTCAGCGATGAGCAAGAATTAAAAGTGCCTGCTTGTTAAGCAGCGTCGCTGCTCAAGCAGGCAGAATCATTTGTGTCCTTCATTCTTGCCGAATCAGATTCAGTACTTCCCAATTGTCTGCACATTTGCGAACTGTGATGATAGTCAGCAAGACCCTCAGATGATTCCAGCTGTTGATACGAAAATCAGCATCCTGGTGAAGCAGGAAGAAACTTTTGTTGGCCGATTCCCACAGGCATGCGGATGTACTTATTAATAGCACACATACACCAATGTGGTGCCTCTCATTCTACAACATCGGGTTTCCGATATCGTTACAGTCTGAAGTACACACACAGAAAGAAGGTGATCCATGTTTGATAAATCAATATGGCGGCTCAGCCAACTAGTGATCATCATCATTGCATCCTGTTCCGTCGGGCTTTCGTTCGACGATGTCAAAGATCTCAAGCAGCAACCTGCAATGACAGCGGGTAAACTGCCACTCTTTGATGGACTGGGAAAACACACAAGACATGTGAGTAAACACAAATTAGCTCAGAGGTGCTTTGATCAGGGGCTTTGCTTCCTCTTTGCATTTAATCACGATGAAGCTCGACGGGCCTTCACCCAGGCAAGCGTGGAAGACCCGGACTGCGCCATGGCATATTGGGGTATCGCCATCACATTTGGCTCACATATCAATCGCCCGTTGGTGAAACCTGAAGAGAACAAGCAGGCATTAGCGTCCATTCATCAGGCGATTTTACGCAAGGCTGCATGCCGCATGGAAGATCAGCTCCTCATTGAGGCACTTACACTTCGGTTTGCAGAAAACCCTCCAGAAGATCGCACTCCACTGAACAATGCATATTCACAAGACATGAAAAAGGCATGGCAACAATTTCCAACGGATGCAGACATCGGTGCGCTCTATGCGGAATCCATCATGAACCTGCGACCATGGGATCTGTGGACTGCTGATGGTAAGCCACAACCAGGTACGCTCGAGTTACTGACAACACTGGAAGCAGTCATGAAAGTCAATCCATCTCATCCATTGGCATTGCATCTTTACATTCATGCTGTGGAAGCATCACCTTATCCGGAGAAGGCGGTTGAAGCTGCAGATCGTCTGCGACAATTACAGCCCGGTTTGGGGCACATGGTACACATGCCCAGTCACATCGATGTCCGAACCGGTCGCTGGCAACTGGCAATCGAAGCGAATGAACGTGCCATTGAAGCAGATTCCAACTACCGCCAGCGATCACCACAACAGGATTTCTATCATCTGTACATGGCACACAATCATCACATGCTTGCCTACGCAGCCATGATGAGTGGCCAATCCAGGAAAGCCATGCATGCAGTCCGCGAAATGGCAAAGGGAGTACCACCTGCCTGGATTGCAATCAAAGAGAATGCAGCCATTATCGATGGCTTCCTGGCAGCCCCGCTGAAAGTGATGATGCGTTTCGGGCAGTGGGATGCCATTTTGCAGGAGCCCGAAATCCCTGATCGCTTTCCTATTGCCCGGTCACTCAGGCATTATGTTCGAGGCGTGGCGTTTGCTGCTCAAGGCAAGCTCGATGCAGCAAGGATGGAACAACAGTTATTTAAAGAAGCATGTGCCAAAACGCCCGCAGAGGCGACATTCGGCAATAACAAGGCAGCAGATCTGTTTGCTGTAGCTGAACCACTGTTGAAGGGTGAGATAAATTTTCGTGAAGGCAAACTGTCAGATGCAATTGCCATGCTGCGAGAAGCTGTTCAGAAGGATGATCTGCTTCGTTATGATGAACCACCAGGCTGGATCATACCGGCCCGGCACGCGCTGGGTGCCTTCCTTCTTGCCAACAATGAAGCAGCAGAAGCAGAAATTGTCTATCGAGATGATCTCAAGCGTTGGCCTCACAACGGCTGGTCGCTGTACGGACTCATGAAGAGTCTGAAAGCTCAAGGAAAAAGCAAAGAGGCCAGCTCCGTTGAATTGCAGTGGCAACGTGCCTGGAGCCGGGCTGATGTCAAGATCGAAGCATCATGCAAGTGCGCTGAACGATAACAAGGCTTCCATTCATTCCTTTGGCGACTGGTGATCAAGATGATCGTCAGTCGTCACTTGCATTGCCACGAAAAGTACTACCAGTTGAGGGTATTATCGAGTACGATTGACATCCTGCCTCTGACTCTTGCCAGCTTGCAACGGTATGCTAATGCTCCGTCCCCTACGATTCCATCATTGGTTTGCATTGGCATGCTTTGTCATCGTGCTGTTATTGACTGCAGGTGTTGCTGAAGATGACAGTGTGCCAAATTCTGATTGGTGGTCGCTGCGTCCGTTACAGCAGCCTGCAGTGCCCACAGTATCCAAAGACTCTCAGTCGTGGATACGCACTCCCATTGATGCGTTCATTCGTGCTGCACATGCTGCCCATTCACTCTCACCGGCACCAGAATCAGATAAACGCACTCTGATTCGTCGTCTGACTTACAACCTCCACGGATTGCCTCCAACACCTGCTGAAGTCTCCGATTTCCTGAACGATACCTCTCCTCAGGCATACGAGAAGCTGGTTGATCGATTACTGGCCAGCCCTCGATATGGTGAACGCTGGGCTCGACATTGGCTGGATGTAGCACATTACGCTGATTCTCATGGACAAGATCAGGATCGGCCACGTCCCCATGCCTGGCCCTACAGGGACTACCTGATTCGTGCTTTTAATGCTGACGTGCCTTATCAGCAGATGATCAGGGAGCAGATAGCTGGTGACGTGCTCTATCCCGATAATCCTGCAGCAATAGCAGCGACAGGATTTCTGGCTGCAGGGCCCTGGGATGAAAGCGGCTTGATGGGAATTCGAGAAGATTCGCTGGATCGACAGATTGCTCATTATCTGGACCGTGATGACATCGTCACCACAACGATGTCAACCTTTGCTGGAGCCACGGTACATTGTGCTCGATGTCACGATCACAAGTTTGATCCATTTTCTCAGCAGGATTACTATGCCCTACAGGCTGTATTTGCTGGAATAGATAAAGCTGAACGAACTTACGATGTTGACAAATATACTCACCAGAAGCGGATACAACTGACAACGGAATTGAAGCGCGTTCAAGCCATGAAAGGCAGTTTGAATCCCGAATTGTTGACTCAAGAACGACAATCAGAAACGAAGGCTATCGAAGCACAATGGCTCGAGCTTAAGAGGAAATGGATTTCACCCGACTTACTTGATGTGCAAGCTGAACAGGGGAGTCTGCTCAAGCCTTTACGCGATAACTCCATCCTTGCCATCGGGAAAAGTCCAGACAAGGATTCCTACCGTATTGTCATTGGAACAGAGGTACAGCAGATTGCTGCTCTTCGTCTCGAACTGTTGTGCGATGACTCGCTCCCACACCAAGGGCCCGGTCGGTGTGAGAATGGCAATCTGCACCTTTCAGAAGTTATCATCACCGCTTCTCCACGCAGCAACCCCAATGACAAACAAGTAGTCGCCATCAGGAAGGCGATTGCGGATTTTAATCAGGAAGGGTGGGATATCAGCCGTTCCATTGACAAAGATACCAAGACCGCGTGGGGCATTTATCCGGAAGTCTCCAAAACGCATCAAGCCATCTATACGTTCTCCAAGCCAGTGGGGTATGCAGATGGAACTATTCTCACGATTGAGCTACAGCAACTTCACGGCGGTGGGCATTTACTTGGGCGATTTCGACTTTCCTTAAGTGCTGAATCGGAAGCTTCGCTGGATTCCAGTTTCTCGCCGGCAATTATCAAGCTACTGGAGGTTCAGCCAGCATGGCGTTCGAATGCCAGCAAAGCAGAATTAGCCCGACTGATCTGGGAAGGGAAGCTCACCAGGGAACTGGCGAAACTGCCGGAACCTCTTCGAGTGTATTGCGGGACGAATCGGTTTGCAGCGGATGGCACTTTTCGTCCTGCATCCAAGCCGAGAACTGTACACATACTGAAGAGGGGAGATATCAACAAACCCGGCAAAGAGGCTACACCGGCTGGATTAGGTTGTGTAAAAGTGCCATTTGTGATCGATGATTCATCAGATGAAGGCAAACGTCGGGCAGCGTTGGCCTTATGGCTGAGCCATCCCGAGAATCCTCTGACCTGGCGAACCATTGTCAATCGGGTCTGGCACTATCATTTCGGCAAGGGCTTAGTCGATTCACCGAATGACCTGGGACGAATGGGAGGAAAGCCTTCCCATCCCGAATTACTCAATTGGTTAGCCGTGGAATTTCGCAAGACAGGTTCGCTGAAACAGTTGCACAAACTCATCGTTACCAGTTCGACGTATCGGCAAAGTACCCGTCATGATGCCCAAGCCGCCTTGCATGATGCAGATAATCGT
>CAYPJB010000331.1:0-5336 GCA_964410845.1 uncultured Bacteroidales bacterium
CAAAATGAAGATGGAGAGCAAGCGATGTGATAATACCCTGAACTGGTTCTGGGTGCCTACCGCCCGCATGCGTATGGAAGCCTACTTCCGAAAACAGGAAGGTACCGCGCGCACCGCTGGTGCTGCAGGAGAACCTGACAATGTTCATGCTGTGCCACAAAATCAATCCGCCAGGGGGAACGAGTCTGCACCAACCACTGCGCGCACCAGCGATGCTGGAGGAGGAGAGGAGGTGCTTCCCATCAAGAAGGCAGTGTCTCCTCTGCAGAAGCGTTCAGCCAGTTAGCCAGTCTTCGTAATCGGTCAATTCAACCCAACCCGAAGCGTCGGTATCGAACTGATGCGTAAAAGAATTGCGCACTATACTTGAAGCCTGCATGCCATCTTGGAAGATGTCCTGCGCTTCCTATCACAAACTTGTCGAATTCACCTTGGAGTTTGCAGTGCGAGTAGTCATTACTGGTGGTGCGGGGTTCATTGGTTCTCACCTGTGCGAACGTTTCCTTGCTGAAGGGCATGAAGTAATAGCACTGGATAACCTTATTACAGGCGCGTTGATCAACATCGCAGGCATGCGGAATGACCCTCGCTTTTCCTTTATGCAGCACGATGTATCAAAGGAAATTGAGATCACCGGTGCCGTTGATATTGTTCTCCACTTCGCCTCCCCTGCCAGCCCGATTGATTACCTCAAGTACCCCATTCAAACATTGAAAGTGGGCTCTCTCGGCACCCACAATGCCCTCGGTCTGGCTAAGGCCAAGAACGCCCGCTTCCTGATTGCCAGCACCAGCGAAGTCTACGGTGATCCGCAGGTTCACCCACAGAAGGAAGACTACTGGGGCCACGTCAACCCGATCGGTGTTCGTGGTGTCTATGATGAAGCCAAGCGATTCTCGGAAGCGATGACGATGGCCTACCACCGGGCTCACCGTGTCGATACCCGCATCATCCGCATCTTCAATACGTACGGCCCCCGCATGCGTCTCGACGATGGCCGTGTGCTTCCCAACTTCATGGGCCAGGCCCTGCGTGGTGAACCCCTCTCCATCTTCGGGGATGGAAGTCAGACCCGTAGCTTCTGCTATGTCGATGATCTCGTCGAAGGCATCTGCCGCCTGCTCAATTCCGATTACCACGAACCGGTCAATCTCGGCAACCCTTCCGAGATTACCATCCGCCAGTTCGCGGCAGAGATCATGAAGCTGGTAGGCGAGAAGTGCGAGATCATCTACCGCCCACTGCCTTCGGATGACCCCAAGGTTCGCAAGCCCGACATTTCCCTGGCCAAGAAGCTCCTGGGCTGGGAACCCAAGGTCGATCGCTCCGAAGGCCTTGCCAAGACACTCGAATACTTCCGCAGCATCGTCAACGAGACTGCCGCCATGACGGAGTGATTGCCCCGGTGGTGTAGTAGCTTCACCCATGCCTCAGCTCCATGTCCTCGGCCTGATGTCCGGCACATCGATGGATGGCATCGATGCCGTGTTGGTGCGGTTGGAGCAACATGACGACATACTCCACCTTCAGCTCCTTGGCCACCATTACCAGCCCTATTCCACCGAACTGCTTGATACACTGCATCGTTTTGTCGCAGAGCAGCATGCTTCGCTTCAGGATCTCTGCATTGCTCATTATGCCGTTGGTCGGGAACTAGCCTCTGCATCACTTTCACTCCGTCGACAGCATCTCAACGTAGATGTCGATCTGATTGCCTGCCATGGACAAACGATCTGGCATCAGCCTCGTCCGGAGGCACAGCGTTCCACCTGGCAGCTAGGCACCCCAGCCTGTCTGGTGGCTGCCACTGGTATCACCGTCGTTCATGACTTTCGAGCTCGGGATATCTCCGAAGGTGGTCAGGGAGCGCCGTTGGTACCTTTCCTGGATTGCCTTCTCTTCGAGCATCCCACCAAGGCGAGAGTTCTCCTGAATATCGGTGGGATTGCCAACGTTACCTGCGTGCCTGCCAGTAACGCATCCATTCAGCAGCCGGTTGCCTTCGATATTGGTCCAGGCAACGCCCTGATTGATGCAGTTATCTCGCTGGCGACCAATGCTAGGCACACATATGATGTTGATGGCCAGCTAGCAGCCCAGGGCACTGTGAACGAAGTGGTAATGCAGCTGTTCAGAGAACATCCCAGCTTCGGATACTTCACGTTGCCTGCTCCCAAGAGCACAGGAAAAGAAACCTTTGGCATTGAGCTCGCAAGGCACTTCTTGCATTTATGTCAAAGACAAGGCCTGGATGACATTGCTGATCAACTGGCAACGATCACTGCTTTTACTGCTGATGCCATCGCTGCATCAATCCAGCAATGCATTGCGACACCTTTGGATGAGATCATCGCCAGCGGAGGTGGTACCAGGAATCTCACCTTGATGAACAGACTCGCCCAGCAACTCCCGAACTGCAAGCTGACCACCAGCGATACCCATGGTCTCCCGAGCCAGCAGAAGGAAGCCCTTGCTTTTGCGGTGCTGGGCTACATGACGATCCACGGCTGGCCCAGCAATATCCCTGCTTGCACTGGTGCCAGACAGGCGGTAGTCTTAGGCTCTATCACACCTGGTGCAAATTATCTTGAACTGATGCAACGAGCAGCTTCATCAACCTTGCGACCTCCTCGACATGCCCAGCTGAACCCTTGAGCCTATCATGCAGCCTTTAACTCCACCCTCCCCCATCCGCCTGGCATCTCTCGATGTCTATCGTGGTTTTGTCATGTTTCTTATGGTGGCAGAGGTGCTGCAACTTCCGAAGATTGCCAGGCTCTTCCCTGACAGTACCTTCTGGCAATATGTCAAGTTCCATACTACCCATGTCGAATGGGTAGGCTGCTCGCTGCATGATCTGATCCAACCCAGCTTCAGCTTTCTCGTCGGCGTGGCACTTCCTTTCTCTCTGGCCAATCGCCAACTCAAGGGCGATACATTCGCGAAGATGACCTTGCATGCCCTCTGGCGTTCGCTGTTACTCATCCTACTGGGTGTCTTCCTTCGTTCTACCCATGCCACCCAGACCAACTGGACCTTTGAAGACACTCTGACCCAGATTGGCTTGGGCTACTTCTTCTTGTATCTCCTCGGTTGGACACGATCATCGATTGCATGGATCGCGTTCATCCTGATACTGGTTGGCTACTGGACGGCGTGGGTGATGTACCCTTCTGCGGGGCCGGAATTCATCTCGCATTGGGAGAAGAACAAGAACCTCGGCTGGGCTTTCGATACCTGGTTCCTCAACCTCTTCCCCCGCAAGTCACCCTTCACTGCCAACGGTGGTGGCTATCTGACGCTCAGCTTCATCCCCACGCTGGCCACCATGATATTAGGCTTGATCGCCGGCTGGTGGTTGAAATCTGAATGGTCACTCACTCGGAAACTGCTCGCTTGCATCATTGCTGGTCTCATCGGCTTAGCCTCAGGCTACGCCCTTAACGAATTCAACATCTGCCCCAACGTCAAACGTATCTGGACCCCCACCTGGGTTCTCTTCAGCGGTGGCTGGTGCTTCCTTCTACTCGCTTTCTTCGTCGCTGTCGTTGATGGTGCAAGGCTCCGCTGGCCCTTCTTCGTGTTTCTAGTCATTGGTGTCAACTCGATTGCCATCTACTGCCTGTCGCATCTGATTGATGGCTTCATTGTGCAGTCGCTGCAGACTCACCTGGGCAAACCCTTCTTCAACATCTTCGGCAAAGAGTATGAGCCCCTTTTCATGGGTGCCTGCGTACTTCTGATATTGTGGCTGATCTTGTTCTGGATGTATCGGCGAAAGCTGTTCCTGAAGATATGATAGCGGAAGCTATCAGCTTTCAGCTGACAGCTATCAGCAAGCAAATTCCTACGTATTGACGAGATGTCCCATGTTGAAACGCTTGGTGTTATTCAGCGCGTGGTTACTCTGCCTGTCATCCCTCACTGGTCAGGATCGTCTGAAGACGATGCCTGGGTACGACAACTTCCAGAAAATGAGCGGGCAACTGGCGGGCACCGTCAAGCGGGGTACCCTCACTGTCAGTTGGAAAGATGGTGGCAAAGCCTTCGAGTACAACAAGGATGGCAAGCGCTACCGCTACACCATTGCAGAGAACAAGGCTGAAGAAGTCAAAGCTGCCAGCAAGGAAGAACCTGCTGAAACACCAGCCAAGACAGGGCGGCGTCGATCCGGTACTCCTCAACCCCCAGGCGTTGCACGTGGACGCCAGGCCACTGAAACTGCATCGCCAGACAACAAGCTAAAAGCAGTGTACAAGGATCGCAACCTCTACATCACCGATATTAAAGGTGGCAACGAAACACCCATCACCACCGATGGCAGCGAGCAGCTTCGCATCAAGTATGGCACTGCCAGCTGGGTCTATGGCGAAGAGTTGTACCAGAACAGTGCCATGTGGTGGTCGCCTGACAGCAAGAAGCTGGCCTATTATCGCTTCGACGAGAGCAAAGTGAAGGATTACTATCTGCAACTCGATCAGACCAAGTTGCAGAGCAGAATGAACATCGAACCCTACCCCAAGACAGGCACTGATAACCCGCTGGTAGACCTCTACGTTTACGATGTCGCCAGCAAGATAAGCGTGCGTATCGATGTTCGCAGTGGCAAGCCTTTTGAAAACGATGTTGTGGGCTACTATGTCTACGCCATTGCCTGGTCGCCTGATGGCAAGGAACTGCTCTTCAATCGAACCAATCGTCGTCAGAACGTGATGGAGTTCACTGCTGCAAACCCGGATACAGGCTCATGCCGTGTGATCGTTCGCGAAGAGTGGCTGCCCAGTTGGACCGAAAACCTGCCGAAGAAGCGATTCCTGAAAGACAATAACCGCTTTATCTGGTGTTCTGATCGCAACGGCTTCAAGAACTGGTACCTGTATGATCTGAGCGGCAAGCTGCATGCAACGCTGACCAACCATCAGTTTGAAGTGGTAGACACTGGAATCGTTCGTGTCGATGAAGAGAAGAATCTGCTCTTCTACATGGCTCGCGATGGCGAGAACCCCTATAAGCAGCAATTGCACCGAGTCGGACTGGATGGCAAGGGCGATGTTCGCCTGACTGATCAGAAGTTCTATCACACAGTTGACCTTGCTCCCGATGGCAAGCATTTCATGGTCACCTATAAGGCACACAATCAGCCTGAGTCGACCCGGCTCGTCAACGATGAAGGCAAAGTCCTGGCTGAACTCAACAAGTATGATTTGACCGAGTTTGAGAAGAAGGGTTTCAGGAAGGTGGAACTCTTCACCTACAAAGCAGGTGATGGTACCACTGACCTCTATGGAATGCTCCACTTCCCATCCAACTTCGATCCGAACAAAAAGTATCCCTTG
>CAYPJB010000332.1:0-5329 GCA_964410845.1 uncultured Bacteroidales bacterium
ACTTAAGCTTAAATTAATACTATTTTATTTATTCAATATTATTGCAAACATCTAGCCCAAGCAAACCCCACCCGGCTCACGACAAGCATTCCAGAAGCAGCTTGTCATACGTAGGACATGTAATGAGTGCTTGATGACTGCTCTTCATCAGATTCGATCAACCCACAAGAAAACCCTTAAATTACAGCATCAAACACTACATCCCTTTTTCTAATGTGACCGCATTGAAGAACGGCCTGCTTCGAGCTTTCGAGAACAACTCTGCCAAGCCAGGCTTTGCGCTCAGATTCTCGCCTATCATCAATATCTAGATGCTTAAGCTTGCTTTCCAATTATGACAGCAATCTTTAACTTTAGATTTCTTTCACATTGCTTCGGATATTTGTAATAATTCATAAATGACAATGGCTTCACGATATCATGAGTTATCTCTAATTTCCTTACAATAATGCTCGTGTCAAGTTCCAAACATACAAATCGTGGTTTTGCTTCTCGTGTGGTGCTCCCCTTCGAGCAGGCACCTCATTTCCCTGGCCGTTGCCCGGGCTGCGGCGTGGATAATCCCACACAAAAATGGACGCCATCACGAGGCAATTCACCATTCTCAGGCCAAGCACAGTATTTCGATAATCACAACATGTTGCCTGCTATCGAAATTCCTGTCTGCGATCTTTGTCTGGATCACATGCCGGGGCGAACACACGAGTTCTCCAGCCTGCTGGCCGGCTACTTTGCTCCGCTTCTCTTTCTGGCTGCGACGGTGTTTTTCTATTCCGTGCAGTTGCACGCCGTTGCCGTTCTCACGGGTGCCGCTGCACTGGTGTGGATCGTGTTTGCAACCCAGGCGGTCTGGGTGGTCAGCCATTCCACGCTCTTCGATCTGCAAGTAGGCAAGAACGACAGTCTGATCTATTACTTCCGTGACGAAGGATATGCCCGAGAGTTTGCGGAGCTGAATAGCCCCAGTTCTTCGAGTGACTTACCCGGTTAAATCGATCATTCCACTAAAGGCATCGTTGCATAGCTCTTTTTACAATCTGGTTGAGTTGTTCCAGGAGTGCCACTGCATTCCCCCCATCTTCGCTTGCAATTCGTTCCTGTTCGGGTATCCTTATAGACGACGTTACGAAGGTTTTCCCTGCTGGCTCAAATCCTACGAGCCGGGGAATCTTTGCGTCTGACTTACCTGCTCCGCTCTGGGGTTGCTTCATGCTGACGCTGTTTGGCAGTTCCCGTTCGACTCTGTGCGATGGCGTTTCGCGTCGTAATTTCCTGCGTATCGGCGGTTTAGGGGTCCTCGCGGGAGGGCTCAACCTCACCAACCTTTTCCAACAGGAAGCCCTGGCAAAAGGAAAGGCCACTCGGCACAAGGCTGTCATCAATATCTTCCTGGGGGGCGGGCCACCTCACCAGGACATGTTTGATCTGAAGATGGATGCCCCTTCGGAAATTCGGGGCGAGATGCGACCGATCAAAACCAACGTCTCGGGCATTGAGATCTGTGAAGTTTTCCCTCGACTCGCCCGGCAGATGCATCATTCTGCCATCATTCGTTCTGTGGTGGGCCTGCGTGATGAACATGCATCCCACCAATGCTTTACTGGTTGGCCCAGCAACGGTCCATCGGCATTAAAAGCTCTTGGCGGTCGACCCAGTATTGGGGCTGCTTCTGCAAAGTTACTTGGCCCGGTAGATCCTGCAGTGCCCAGCTTTGTCGGGCTGGCAAACCGCACCCAACACATGCCCTGGTCTGATCCCGGCGCTTATGGCTTTCTCGGACCAACTTTCGCACCGTTCAAACCAGATGGTCCAGGCATGGCCAACATGACACTCAAGGGTGTCACTTTGGAACAGTTGCATGACCGCAAGCTGCTTTGTCAGAGCTTCGATGGTCTTCGTAAGGAAATTGACAGTTCAGGACTACTGGATGGCGCCGACAACGCCAGCCAGCGCGCTTTTGATGTGCTGACATCGAGCCGTCTGGTGGATGCACTCGATCTTTCAAAAGAAGATCCACGCGTTCGTGATCGTTACGGCGACGGCAAGCCATATCAGTTCCAGTACGACGGTGCACCGACGTGCAACGAACAGTTCCTCATTGCCCGTCGATTGATCGAAGCGGGCGTACGAGTGGTAACGCTCAGTTACGGCCGCTGGGATTCACATGGCCAGAACTTCCAACTGGTACGTGATCATGGCGCCAAGCTGGATCAGTGTTTGTCAGCACTCATTGAAGATCTCGATCAACGTGGCATGCTGAATGATGTCTGCATAGCCGTGTGGGGCGAGTTTGGCCGTACCCCTCGCATTAATAAAGATGCAGGGCGAGACCACTGGTCACAGGTGAGTTGTGCGTTCCTTGCTGGTGGTGGCCTAAAGAACGGGCAGGTGATCGGTTCTACCAATCGACTGGGAGAATACGCCAAGGATCGGCCTGTCCACTTCGCTGAAATCGTCGCCACGCTCTATCATGTTCTGGGTATTGATACGACCAAGACAACCATCAACGACCCCACGGGTCGACCACAGTATCTGGTGGAAGGGGCAGCGATTCCGGAACTGGTGTAAGGTTACTTGGATTGTCGCCTGGAAAGTTTAGAGATGAATACTGTGTGCGAAGACTTGTGCACACCATATTCAATTCTCAACATGCTGTGGAACCCAACACAGTAAATCAAATCCGCACTCTTGTAGCGATAATGGGGTTCCCCAAACGACATTGGTTTGCGGGATACTTTCTCCTCGACAAATTCAAGTGCATCTGCAAGGATGAACCTGGCAAGTTCATCTAGCCTGCTGTATTCTTTTATGATCCAAGGGCGTACCAATCCCCATTCCACTTTGTACTTCGCCATTTATTGAGTCCCAGTTACTACAAATGGGATAGCTGCTTTTCGAGTTGCAGCACCTGCTTCTTTAATTGTGCAACTTGTGATTTCACAGATAGAAGCAAGGCTTTTCGCTGTGCTGCAGGCGGTACATTGAGCTCTTTGAGAATCTCCTGCAAAGTAGCCTTGGGTGCAACTTGGCACTCTTCCAGTGTTGGTGGACGATAGTCTTTTCCAAATTGCTTGAGCAACTGTTTGTTCAAAATGATGCGATCAGACTTTGTCTTGGTTTTGACAGCCATAGCGGATCCTTTCCTCAGTCATTATAACACACGCAATTCGTTGCCATCAAGTTTGATTACTTCCCCTCCAGCCCCATCACCAGCATGGCTACATCAGCGGGGGTAATACCTGTCACTCGGCTGGCTTGGCCGATGGTGCGGGGGCGGAAGCGTAGCCATTTCTCGCGAGCTTCTGCCCTGAGTTGGCTCATCTTGCTGAAGTCGAAGTTATCGGGAATACGTTTCTCTTCCATCCGATTATGGCGGGCGACATCGTCCTCCTGGCGATGAATATAGCCGGCATAGAAGCCATCCAGCATCACTTGTTCGATAGCTGCCTGCGTTCGTGCTGAATCTTGTGTGCTGAGTTCTGAGTAAGTCCGTAGTTGTGGCGCCCAGTCGCACAGCATTTCCCACGTGGTGCCTGGTCGCTTGATCCACTGGGCCAGTGTTGCATTCTCGTGACGCAGGCTATTCACTTCTTTGGTAATGGTGGCTATCAGCGTTTCTTTCTGTTGATAACGATGCCAGTCGTCTTCGCTTACGAGACCTGCTTCGAAGCCAAGCCTGGTTAGCCGTCGGTCGGCATTATCGTGGCGAAGTGCCAGGCGATACTCTGCACGCGATGTGAACATGCGGTACGGTTCATCGACACTACGTGTCACCAGATCGTCGATCAATACTCCCAAATACGCCTGATTTCGGTCGAGTACCAGTGCAGGCTTCTGTTGTAGCTTCAGAGCAGCATTCATCCCCGCGAGCAATCCCTGTCCCGCTGCTTCCTCATACCCCGTGGTGCCATTGATCTGGCCGGCGAAATAGAGTCCGCTAATCTTCTTAGTTTCGAGAGTGGCCTGCAGTTGATGAGGCGGAGCGTAGTCATACTCCACGGCATAACCAAACCGCATGATCTCCGCCTTCTCCAGACCTGGGATGTAGCGAAGCATCTCCTGCTGGACATCCTTGGGCAAGCTGGTGCTGATACCATTCACATAATATTCGCGGGTGTGATACCCCTCAGGTTCCAGGTAGAGTTGATGCCGTTCTTTCTCCGCAAAGCGAACGATCTTGTCTTCAATAGACGGACAGTACCGTGGCCCACGGCTATGAATCTGGCCACTGTACATGGGAGCCCGATGCAGGTTAGCCCGGATCAGATCATGCACCTTTTGATTCGTATAGGTGATGTGGCAAACCAGTTGTTGTTGTGTAATCCTGCTGGTACTGAAACTAAATGGCGTGGGATCGCTGTCACCTGCCTGAATGTCAAGCCCAGCGAAATCGATGGTGCGGCCATTCAGTCGGCACGGTGTACCAGTCTTGAAGCGGGCCAGTTCAAAGCCACCCTCCGACAGAGAAGCACTCAGGCCTTGCGACGCACCATCCCCTGCCCTGCCCCCTACCACTTTGGATTCGCCAGTATGCATGATGGCTTGCAGGAACGTACCTGTCGTCAGAATGACTGCCCGCGCCCGGTAGAGTGTGTCCCCTTTGCAGAGGATACCAGTCACCCGAAGTGCTGAGTCCTGAGTGCTGAGTCCTGAGAATTCAGTGCTGACACCTGACAGCTTCTCCGTCAGGATCTTTTCCACAATCTCCTGCCGCAGTGTCAGGTTCGGTGTGTTCTCAATCACTTCCTTCATGGTGAACTGGTAGAGCTTCTTATCGCACTGGGCACGGGGGCCGTGCATGGCCGGGCCTTTGGAGCGATTCAGCATGCGGAACTGCAGGCCAGCGATGTCAGTGATCTTCCCCATCGCCCCGCCAAGAGCATCGATCTCTCGAACCAGTTGGCCCTTGCCCACGCCACCAATGGCCGGGTTACAACTCATAGCCCCGACCATATCGCAGTTCATGGTGAGGAGCGCGGTCTTCATCCCCATCCGTGCCGCCGCCAAGGCTGCTTCGCAACCAGCGTGGCCAGCACCAACTACTATGATTTCAAAATCGTACGTAAGCATGCTTGGTCGATGATGAAGTGCGGTTCGTTCTATCAGCTATTAAGTAAGATACAAATCGTTCAAGAGAGTTCAGGCACGAAGCAACTGAATACGCTAACTACCACAACTTCCACCAAGTCTGTTCCACCCGTTGATACTTTGGCATCGGCTCAGCATAGCCGTTGATGGCCAGGTTGATCCACATTTTCCATTCATTCACCTGGACTGGCGTCAAGCTGGCTGCCCAGACAGTCGCGACAGGAATGACAATGAGCAAGGA
>CAYPJB010000333.1:0-5322 GCA_964410845.1 uncultured Bacteroidales bacterium
AGAACTAGCACTTCATGCTTGGCGGGGATCGAGAGAGCAGCCCGCAGACCAGCGATGCCTGACCCTATCACCAGCACATCGGTGAAGAAGTGGGACAAGCGACGGGCGTTGAAGTTAACCAGATAGCGACGCAGAGGAACGGGCATGGGGTGGGTCTCTTACGATTTCCATTATTCTATGGTTGATACTCCACAACAAGCATGTTCTCTTACACTAACAACCATCAACCAACAACGAACAACCGACATATGATCTATCACCGCCAGGCCCATGCACGGGCCGGCCTCGTTGGCAACCCGTCCGATGGCTACCACGGCAAGACCATCTCGATCATCGTCCGCAACTTCTGGGCGGAAGCGGTCCTCTACGAATGGGACACGCTCGAAATCCTGCCTGGCAAAGAGAACCAGCATCGCTTCGATTCCGTCCACGATCTCGTCAAGGACGTCAAACTGCATGGCTACTACGGTGGTGTGCGACTGGTGAAGGCGACCATCAAGAAGTTCGTCGAGTACTGCTATCGCCTGAAGATCGATCTGCACAAGCAGAACTTCAGCATCCGCTTTGAGAGCAACATCCCCCGACAGGTCGGGCTGGCCGGGTCCAGTGCGATTATAACAGCCACGCTGCGATGCCTGATGGATTATTACCAGGTCGAGATACCGAAGGTGGTGCAGCCTTCGCTGATCCTTTCGGTGGAGAACGAAGAGCTAGGCATCACGGCGGGCTTGCAGGATCGGGTGATTCAGGTCTATGAAGGCTTGGTCTACATGGACTTTGCCAGGGAACGGATGCAGGAAACCCAAGGCTATGCACATGGCATCTACGAACCACTCGACATCGCACTCCTGCCACCGATCTATGTCGCGTTCAAGGTTGATGTGAGTGAGCCAACGGAGGTTTTCCACAACGACATCCGCAGCAGGTATCGCCAGGGTGATGTCGAAGTGGTGCAGGCCATGCAGACATTCGCCAAGCTTGCGGAAGAAGCGAAAGCGGCTCTGCTGGCCCGTGACCATGCCAAGCTGCACTGGTTCATGAACACCAACTTCGACACCCGCCGCTCGATTTATCAACTGGCCAAGGGGCAGGTCGAGATGATCGACGTCGCCCGCAGCGTGGGGGCCAGCGCCAAGTTCGCCGGTTCTGGTGGAGCGATTATTGGCAGCTACGCGGATGAGGGGATGTATCTGCAATTGGAAGAGGCGCTCGGGGCGATTGGCTGTCGGGTGATGAAACCAGTCGTGAGGGAATAGGGAATGGGGAGTAGGGAGTAGGAACAAACTGTGTCACTTTATTGCTGATAGCTGACAGCTAAAAGCTAACAGCTTCAAGGAGAACCTCTCGTGAATCGTATCTGTTTGATCTGTGCGTTGCTTGGCTTGTGTACCACCTTGATCCTGGCGGATGAACCACCCGCTGCTCGCATCGATGGGAACACCCTCGGTTGGGTCACCCTCGGCGAGAAGGATTTCACCAACGCCAACTGTGATCCCGATACGTGGAAATGGCGGGAGGATGGGGTGTTGGCTTGCAAGGGAACCCCTGTAGGCGTACTCCGTTCGGTCAAGCAGTACACCAACTTCGAGATGGTGGTGCAGTGGAGGCACCTCAAGAAGGCAGGTAACTCGGGTGTCTTCGTCTGGGCACCGGAGAAGCCTCTCTTCGCTCTCAAACGCAATCAGCTTCCACACGGCATCGAAGTGCAGGTGCTCGATCATGGCTACACCGAAGAGTACGAGAAGAGCACCAAGAAGAAGGCCACCTGGTTCACCACCAATGGCGATGTCTTCCCGGTTGGCTCGAGCAAGATGAAACCCTTTCCGCCGATCTCCCCCGATGGCAGCCGTAGCTTCCCCCGCAAGAACGTGAGCAAGGGCATCAACGAATGGAACCACTACTACATCCGTGCCATCAACGGCGAAGTACGCCTGTGGGTGAACGGAGAAGAGGTCTCGGGCGGCAATAACATCGAACCCCGTACCGGGTATCTCTGCCTGGAATCGGAAGGCTCGCCGATTGAATTCAAGGGCATCAAGGTGCGGGAACTGCCTTAGAGTATTTCCATGCAAACCCCCTCCGACATCTACCCCGGACTCATCTATACCGATGCAGCTGAGGCTATTGATTGGCTTTGTCGGGTCTTTGGATTTACTAAACAACTCGTGGTTGTTGGACCCGATGGGATGGTGCGGCATTCGGAACTAAGTCTGGGAACCGGAGTCATCATGATTGGTTCCCCACGACCAGACGAGAAAAGGCTCAGTCCCAGACAAACTGGGAACAGTGTACTATCCCTGAGTGCCTGCGTGCCTGATCCGGATACGCATCATCAGCATGCTGCCACAGCAGGTGCCCGCATCATTCAGCCACCTTACAATACCGAATTCGGAGCAAGGCTATACGTAGCGGAAGACCTGGAAGGCTATCACTGGTGTTTTGGCAACTATCGACCAGGAGAATACTGGGATAAATGAGAAAAGGTAATGTGTAATGGAAGCGGGGCAGTGTGCATGTACACTGCCCCGCTTTTTCGAGGGTCGATTTTCCGTACTACTGCTTGAGCTCACCGCACTTGTCGATCACAACCTTGGATCGAGTAGCACCACTCTGGCTGCCTAGAGCTTCCATTTTCTTGACGACGTCCATGCCTTCCACGACTGAGCCGAAGACGACATGCCGGCCATCAAGCCATTCGGTCTTCACAGTACAAAGGAAGAACTGGGACCCGTTGGTGTTCGGGCCGGCGTTAGCCATGCTCAGGATGCCGGGGCCGGTGTGCTTGAGAGTGAAGTTCTCATCAGCAAATTTGGCACCATAGATGGACTTGCCACCAGTGCCGTTCTGGTTGGTGAAATCGCCACCCTGGCACATGAAGTTGGGGATAATGCGATGGAAGGGTGAGCCAGCGTAGCCGAAGCCCTTTTCACCGGTGCACAGGGCACGGAAGTTTTCAGCAGTCTTGGGCACAATATCGCTACGGAGTTCAACGACAACCCGACCGAGAGGCTTGCCATCTGCGGTGATGTCGAGGAAACAGCGGGGAAGTGCAGCGCTCATAATGATCTCTCATTTGGAAAGGGAAGTGTCAACGGTGTTATAAGGAAATTTCAAATCAGTAAAAGAGAGCGGTCAGTGCATTCGATGGTCAAAGTACCTTTTGGAAAAAGTGTCATTTGTTCTGTTCGCCTTGGCGGATTGGGACTGCGAATCATGCTTCTCTAATTGATTACTGGATTTCGAAATCCACAAATAGGTTCTATGGCTTGCAAAAGCCATATGGTTCGAGGGGACTCGCCATGTCTACGCACTCGATCAAATCTCCTGTTATTCCTTCGAAAAGGCTTCATCAGCCATTTTTGCTGTTACTGACTTATTTCCTGGTGGTTGTTTCCATTTCAGTCACACACATCAACCTGGATGCTGCTCCGCAGCAAATCAAACCCAACGGTCAAGCACCAGCAAAATCCAATCAACAACAAAATCAAGCTGCCAAACTGGCCTATTTGCGAGCAGTCACTGCACCATCACCGTACGTTGTGTTAGGTTACAACGATCTGGGAATGCACTGCATGAATCAGAATTTTTCTGAAATCTGCATACTTCCCCCGTACAACACGCTGCGAGCACAAGTCATTTACCGTGGAGGTGAAGAACCCAAGATTGTAAAATCGGGTGTATCTGTGCGATATTCAATCCCAGGCAACACCATCTCCTCGAACAAGACTAACTTTTGGCAATACGCCAAAAAACTATTTGGTGTGAACCTGCAGCCGAACATCGGCCTGACGGGCAATGGCTTGTCGGGTTACATGAAACCTACACTTAACGACAACGATTGGGGGGCTACTGGGATCCCGATCACACCCATTACGGATAGCAATCAGCTCAACCCGTACCAGTTGTCAAAAATCGATGTGATAGCTAACGGAAAAGTATCTGGTTCGACGGTTGCTGTCGTGCCTGTATCCTGGGAGATTAACTGCAATCTATGTCACACAACTCCTGGCATTTCTGTCGAAACAGACATCCTTCGAAAACACGACAGATTGCATAATACCAAACTTGAGCAGGCAAAACCTGTTCTATGTGCATCATGTCATGCTGATGCTGCTTTAGGTACTGCTGGAAAGCCAGGTGTTAAAACCATGTCGCATGCCATGCACGCTTCGCATGCAGAGCGTATGGCTCCTGTGGCGTCATTGGGTAATACGTGCTACTCCTGTCACCCAGGTTTTCAAACCAACTGCCAGCGAGATATCCATTTTTCGAAAGGTATCTTCTGCAAGGATTGCCATGGTGATATGAAAGATGTGGGTAACACCAATCGTCGTCCCTGGATTGATGAACCTCGCTGCCAAACCTGTCACCAGAAGAACAAACCAGACTATCAATTTGAAGAACCAGGCAAACTGTACAAGGATAGCCATGGGCACATGGGTGTGCATTGTTCAGCATGTCATGGTAGTCCACATGCGATTGCTCCAGCTGTCACGCCTGCTGACAATGCACAAGCCATTCTGCAACAGGGATATGCCGGCACAATCAACTCATGCAAGGTTTGTCATCGTAAAGTACCTAATGAACGATTCCCACATCGTCGCGATGATTAACTAGTGGATTTGTTTTGGCAGTAGAATGGCCAGCCGTGCAAGCGGTAGCATAAAAACTCAGAAGCTCCCTCATCGGGAGCTTCGTTTGCATTGCGACTTTCCGTTTGCATGTTTCCCTTTGCTCCCTCACAATAGTGCAGATAATTCCTCCCAGAAAGATTTTGCATGCTGGCCAAGCTTAAGACATTTGCTCTCGTCGGGATTGATGCGGTACCTGTCGAAGTGGAAGTAGATGTCGCCGCTGGCCTGCCTAAAACCATTCTCGTTGGCCTGCCGGAAGCAGCTGTTAAGGAAAGCACACATCGCATCGAACGAGCCATGGCCAACCTTGGATTTCAGCGGCCAACCGGGCGTTGCGTCATCAACCTGGCCCCTGCCGACCTGAAGAAAGACGCTGGTTCCTTCGATCTGCCCATCGCTATCGGTATGCTTGCGGGCACCGGCCAACTGATGGCGGATGACCTGCCGAACTTTGCTATCGTCGGCGAACTTGCCCTCGATGGCAGCATGCGCCCCATCAAAGGGGCACTGGCGATGGCGCTGGCCTGCAAAGAGCAAGGCATCAGGAAGTTGCTCATCAGTGCCGCGAATGCCCGCGAAGCCTCCGTTGTGGAAGACATTGAAATCTACGGCATTAACAGTTTGTCGGAAGCGATGAGCTTCCTCGCCGGGCAACTCGAAATCGAACCCATGCCGAGTGGTATCGGCG
>CAYPJB010000334.1:0-5322 GCA_964410845.1 uncultured Bacteroidales bacterium
GGTTGTGTTCGTCTCCGCGAACTTGATCCCGCACGTTGCGGCTGACGAGAAATTAGTCCCTGGCAAGGATCGCATCGACGTGCCAGCAGAGCGAGCCGGGTTGTCTGTTCACAACCTGTTTCAATCCGGCATGGTCCTCCAGCGCGATAAGCCGATCCGGGTTTGGGGATGGGCTGAACCGGGCGAGAAAGTCACCGTCACCTTCGGCGATCAATCGAAGTCAACCATCACGGCAAAAGACCGAAGCTGGAAAGTTGAGTTACGGGCCGAGAAGGTCAGCATCGAGCCGTACAGGTTGGTCATACTGGGTAAAGAGAAGAAGATCGAGCTCAATAATATCCTCATCGGCGATATCTGGCTTCTCGGCGGCCAGAGCAACATGGAATTTGAGATTTCCAAGGTCGATGGTGGACAACTCGAAGTCGTCTCCGCCAATTTCAAGAATATTCGCCTGTTCAGCGTTCCGCAGTTGAATGGCCCTGACTTCAGGAAGACGTTCCCGTTGCAATACCAGTGGAGTGACTGGTTCAGCCGACACTATCGGCAAGGCTACTGGGATGTCTGCACGCCGGAATCGGTTCGCGATATGTCGGCCATTGGCTACATCTTCGCCCGACGGCTTCATATGGCGACCCAGATCCCGATCGGTGTCATCGATGCATCGCGGGGTGGTACCTGCCTCGAAACATGGACGCCGCTGGAGGTGCTGAATTCCATTGATACACCGGAGGTCAAATCCAAACTGACCGAGTGGAACAACAAGGTGACCGCATTCGATCCGAAGAAGGATCTCGAAGACCGAATCAAGAAGTTCAAGGAACGCCAGGCTCGATTGAAAGCACAAGGCCAGGAGTTACCCAGGAATGCCGCTCCACCCTCGGATCTATTGCCGGGCCCGGCCATGGATATGAACCGCCCTGGCAACTGTTACGCCAGCATGATCGTGCCGCTGGCAGGATTTCCCATCAAGGGTGCCATCTGGCATCAAGGCTTCAACAATGCGCTTGAACCAAATGGACACGTGCTCTACCGACAAGTTTTTCCGAAGATGATTGGTGCATGGCGTGACGCGTTCAACGATCCTGGCCTGCCCTTTGGCATTATCTCTCTCTGCACCGAAGGTGACCCGCAGGATCGCGATGACTACCTCGAAAAAATGGCCAACGAAGGGATTTACATTCGCGAGGTGCAGTACCAGACGTTTCTCGACTTCTTGAAAGCCGGTGACAAGAACGTCGGCTACGCCAGCAGTTTCGATCTACGTCGATCCTGGTTCCACCCGCAGATCAAGATACCAGCTGGTGAACGCATCGCCCGATGGGCGCTGGCGACCCAGTACGGAATGTCCAACCAGGTCCGCTGGATACCACCCATGCTCAAGGACGTGCGTTTGGAAAACGAGAAGATTATCCTGCAGCTGGATTCTGCTGCCGGCCCGTATCATGATGGCCCGATTGAAGGGTTTGCTATTGCTGGCAAGGATGGACGTTTTCAGCGGGCCAAAGCCGAATGGCTGACCACTCAGGACAAGAGTAAGCAACCCCAACAAGATCGGACCGCGATCGTGCTCACCAGTTCACTCGTGCCAGAACCAAAATTCTTCCGGCATGCATGGGGACGCAATCCACAGGCAAATCTCAAATCATTGGATCATACTGATCTGCCGTTCCCTACGCTTCGTAATGATTCCTGGACCATTGCCGACATGTACGAGATCTACACCGGGAAGAAATCCAAAACACCGAATATTCTGGACCGCAGAGAACATGGTGAGCTTACGAAAGCATTGCGGGCCGAAGACCTCAAACGTCGGCTTGCCGAGGCAAAAGAGTTGCTCAAAGCCAACGGAATGTAACTAGCAATCGATAATCCAATAGATAAGCAAAGTCTTGCTTCAGGCCACATTTTACAGGATCAACGCTATGAAGAACGACAAACAGAATACGACTGAACGGACGGACAGGCCCGGGATCTCAAGAAGACAAGCACTCTCGGGCATGGTAGTCGGAACTGCGATGATCGCTCCGAATAATGTTCTCGGTCGTGCAAAATACAAGGCGCCGAGTGAGAAAATCAATCTGGGCGTGATCGGCTTCGGACCACGTTGCACCTATTTGATGAACGCGATGCTCCGTCTCCCGGAGGCCCGTTGTGTCGCCATCGCGGACGTACAAAAAAGCCGTCGCGAGGCAGGAAAAGCACTCGTCGACAAACTCTCTGGTAACACCGACTGCGTCACGTATCGCGACCTTCGGGAACTCCTCGCCCGTAAAGACATTGACGCAGTTGTGGTGGCGACGGGCGACCGCTGGCATGCTCCCGCGTCCATCCTGGCCGCTGAAGCCGGCAAGGATGTCTACTGTGAAAAGCCGTGCGGTCTTTCCATCAAGAATGTCCAGGATCTGGCAGCGGCGATGAAGAGAACCGGCCGGATCTTTCAAGCGGGTACCCAGCGGCGGAGCGTGCCGCAGTTTCAAAAAGCGGTCGAGCTGGCACGCAGCGGCAAGCTCGGGAAGCTCGACACACTGTACGCCTCGGTCTACATGCCGGAACTTGGCAATACCTGGCTCCCTGGCGAACCGACCCCCGCCCCTGAGATATGCGACTGGAATCTCTGGCTTGGGCCGGCGCCGTGGCGACCCTATAACCCGGCTTATGTGGCCGGGCGCTGGCGGAACCAGTTTGATTTTGAATCCGGAGCGCGGTTGCTCGATTGGGGAGTGCATACGGTCGATCTCTGCCAGTGGGCAAACGACGCAGACCAGACCACGCCCATCGAATTCGTGCCGGGGAAAACCAGCATCACCTGCCGTTATGCCAATGGAGTGAAGCTGGTCTACGATTTCCTGAAAACTCCGTTTGGCGATCGCGGTCCGAACTGGAACAACAAGGTTGGTGTCTGCCCGGTGAAATTTGTGGGTAGCGAAGGTTCAGTGGAAGTAGGCGACGAAGGGATCGAAGTGAAACTCGGCGGTGCAGCAGCACAGTTTGAGGATACCAGGAGAGAGCGATTCTACGATGCCATGGTCCATGTTCGCAACTTCTTCGATTGTGTCCGCTCCCGGAAGCCCACTATCACCAATCCGGATGTGATGCTGCATTCCCATCTCACGAACTTTGCGGCATCGTTCTCATGGATTCTCAGCCACAAACTCACCTTCGACCCATCTAAGAACGAGTTCATTGGCGATGCGGAGGCAAATTCGCTTCGATCCCGGCCGGAACGCAACTGCTGGGCTTGAACGATCAGCGAGTTGACTTATTACTTGGGTTACACGGTTCTGGGATGATCAGGGCCCCCACGTTTTCTTGCTGAGCCATTGGGTGACATGGATCGGTTTCAAATCCTGAGCTGCCAGATTGCCGATACTGTGTGCAAAATCTTCCAGGAAACCTCGGTACCATTCGTAACTTTGCAGATGTTGTTTGGCCCAATCCAGAAAATGATCGCACAAAACCGCGATAAGAATCAAAGGCTGCGGTTTAGCAGAGCGCTTTCGTTCCGCAGCCATCAATCGGAAGTAAGCGCGTTCAGCTTCCTTCTTGTTGGCTTTACCCTCGGCGAGAAGGATTTGTTGTCCGCTCAGGCAGATATACCATTTGTCGTTTTATCGACGATACCACGGCTTTGGTGTTCGCATCAGAAGTCTCCCAATCACGGGAAAGCACGGCGTGACTGAAAGGTTCCGCTGCTGAGCCCTCAGCTCCGTTGCCGCAGAGTGGAGGGCTTTCTCATTATTTACCGTGCATCATACCGTGCACGGAGGGCATTCTGAGTGTCAAAGAGCTTGGACATCCATTTACCCTAACTCTTTGTTATTCTTCGACTTACAACTTAATCGGGGCGGCGGGATTTGAACCCGCGACCTCTTGGTCCCGAACCAAGCGCGCTAGCCAAGCTGCGCTACGCCCCGTGCTATTCAGCTAGACTCATCCTACCGTACTCTGGTTCGTGGTCAACATTCTCTTCGTTAACATTGTTAGCCTGCCAATCCTGGTATCCACCAGCACGCAATTGAGAAGAAAATGACAATGCCTGTGACGTCTACAGCCGTGGCCACGAATGGACTGGAGGCGACGGCAGGGTCAAGCCCCAGTGTTTTAAAGAGTAGAGGCAGGAGTGCGCCGACAATGGTGCCGACCAGGCAAATGGCTGCAACGGCAACTGAAACGATACTGGCCAGAGTCCATCTATCGACCTGAGAGGAACTGTATGTGCAGTTGGCTGGAAAAGTGATGGTTCGTTCTTTCCCTTGTACGGCTACTGGTTGAGCTTGCATGCCTTCAGGAAGCTCAACAATGCAATCACGTTTGCTGACCGTGCCAACATTCTGCAGAATGCCTGCTGGCAGAAGATATTTCCCTTCGGACAGTTTCTGTAACTCCTGCCCCGGTTCCAGGTTGATGCTGAATGCATGCTTTCTTACTTCATCGCTACGCAAGGTCGATTCCTTGGTAAGTGCTGCCCGGAAATAGCCGATGGTGGCAAGCGAAAGCCCAAGCGCAAGTCCCATCAATAACTCTTTGCGTAGAACCCGCCACCATTCATGAGGCGTGACTTGTCGCAGTGCCAGTGCGCGAGTAATCAGCGTTGCTGCCTGTGATCCGGAATTACCACCGGTTGCAATGCAGAGGGGGATGAACAGACTCAATACCGTCACTGCCTTGATGGCATCTTCATAGTACTCCAAAGCAGTAAAGGTAAAAAGTTCTGCGACAAAGAGCAGCGATAACCAGACAACACGTTTCCGCCAGACGGTCAGGAAGTTGGCCTCCATGAAGTTTTCACCGATAGGTACCACGCCACCCATCCGTTCAGCATCTTCAGTTGCTGCCTGCACGAGCACATCCACCACGTCATCATGGGTGACAATTCCGACAAGGCGATTTTCAGCATCTACGACAGGCACGGCCAGTAAATCGTATCTGGCCAATAGCTGGGCCACTTCCTCGCGATCTACTTCTGCCTTCACCGTATAGACATCGGTTTCCATTAAATCGCGGAGCAATGTCTGACGATGGGCCAGGATGAGATCACGTAAACTGGCTATGCCCAACAAATGTCGATCGTTATCAAGCACATAAACATAGTAAAGCGTTTCTGTATTAGGTGCTTGTACACGCAATCGATCCAGTGCTTCTCCAACGGTGATGCCTTCCGGCAGCCAGGCGTAATCGGTCGTCATCACGCCGCCTGCGGTGTTCTCCGGATACTTAACCAGCATGGCAATATCACGCCGGTCAGCTTCATCAACCAGGCGAATCAGTGCTTCGGAGACAGCAGGAGCCAGCCGACGCAGCAAATCAACGCGGTCATCATGC
>CAYPJB010000335.1:0-5298 GCA_964410845.1 uncultured Bacteroidales bacterium
CGCTTTCTAAGATCGCGTGAAGAGCGCTGAGCTGGTCTGTTACCATGTAGTATGGGATCTTCGCAAGATAACTTTCTTCAGTTGCAGAGATCATGGAGTGCGTACGAGAAAAAACTCCACGATCGACTTTGGGAGAAGCATGGCCACATCTTATCGCCGATGCAACAGCTCGTTCGGCATGTTGTTGCTGGATCACTTGCTATACTCCTGAGTGTAACTGAACCTGCCGCAACTGCAATTCTTGCGGAGGCGATTACCCCAGACGCCACCCCTGAGGTAACACACCATAGTCCAGAACAACTGCGCGAACGACTTCAGTCATCGCTCCCACTTCAGGTAAATCAACTTACGCCAGACCAAGAAATGCAGGTTGAGCACGTTCTGTCTGAATTTTTTGGCATGAAGGTATCCGCTGAGCTCAATGGCATGCGCCTCAACCGTAGTTATGGGTATATCGGTGCAGAGCAACACCTCAGGAGATTTGCCGGTGACACCATTCTCTCCCACTTTGCTACCGACGAAGAGTTCCAGAAATTCAGTGCTTCCGGTATGGCGCCGGGGAGAGGAGCCTGGGGGTATTTTGCTCCGTCTTTCGAAGAGATGACACAACAGGACGTTGAGCGAGAAAAGTACTATATAGCGGTGCAGACAGTTCTTTCTCCTGGATGGGGAGAGCGCACTCAGGAGATGTATAACTTTTTCAAGTTTCGGAAAATGCTTATGGTTAATCCTGAAAATGGGAAAGCAATGGTGGTAGTTATCGGAGATGCAGGTCCTGCAGAATGGACGGGGAAGCATCTCGGTGGGTCACCGGAAGTGATGCGATACCTCGAACGGGTGGATGGAGCCCAGAAGGGACCGGTTGTCTATATGTTTATTGATGATCCAGAAAATCGAGTACCACTGGGTCCTGTACAATCAAAATAATCATGGCAAACACAAAACCACAGCATTTTTATCACTCGATCGTGAGTATGGATACGGTCCAGGTGCGCCTCGATCTGACGCCGTTTAGCGATGCAGAGAAAGAAACGCTCATGGATCTGGCCGAACGGACGCTCCATCACTCCATCCTCGATCTTGTTCTTTCAGAGCTTTCAGACGAGGATAAACGACTGTTCCTGGAACATCATGCACATGAGCGACACGAGGAGGTATGGTCTCTTCTCAAGAGTAGGATCGGGAGTATTGAAGGCAAGATTAAAAAGACCGCAGACGACGTGACAAAAAAACTTCATACCGATCTTAAAAAAGCTCGTCGTTCTTGACTTTCAGAGCCATTTTTTTTAATATAACTGATATGAAAATAACGTATGGTGTCCTTGCCTTTGTTCTCCTTTCGATGACCGTTGTTGCTCATGGCAACCACTTTGCAGTCTGGGTCAATGGCTATCAGACAGCAGAACATTCCGACAACCGTCCGTTCAACAAGAGCGCACGCAAGGGACGAAAAGATGACAAAGGCCCGTTCAGCATCCAGGGCCATGATCCTACCACGAACCTGAGTTTCAAGAACATTCGAGTGAGCAGCTACCCGAAGTAATGCGCTACACTCGCTAGTAGATCACTCGACGAACATTGCCGTCTTCGTCGATGATGTTGCCTGACTGTACGAACTCTTTGCGAACCTGGTTGAGTCCAAACGCACAGAGTTCGAAGTTATCGCTGAGCCTGCGGAGCACAGGATCGTCTAGGTCTGCTTCCGCATGACTGGCGATGGCGTATGAACGTTTCCCCTGCGAGCAGTAGTCGATGAAACTGTCGATGCTAGAGCGATGGCGAAGCTTCTTCAGTGCTTCAGGATATACCCCTGTCCAGAACAGAGTGTAATCACCGATGTGACGAAAGACTTCGCGACGTGTTCGACTTTCAGGTGGCAGGCCTTCTGCTTCAATGAGCATGTTGGCGACTTCAGTCAGTTTTTCGCCGTCTACATCGTGCAGCACGTAGAGACGATCCATATGCACGAAACGGGTCAGCATCTCGGCCAGGTAATCGGTCAGAGGGGCGTCACCGATGCCGAGATGTTCCAGAAAGGCATGCTCGGTGACGCCAGCAAAGTATCGCTGTAGAACATTTCGTGTGGGACTGATTGCCATGTTAGGCCCTCCTGCTTTTTGAACGGAACCAGTTGAAGCCGTGGCTGACGCGAAGAGGAAGCAAGCCACTGCGAAGGAATGTCATCTATTTGCCTAGAGATCGACATCTTGTCTAGAGGAATATTACCTCAATCCACGGAGGGAAGCAGAAAGTTGTCTTCGAGTTTTTCTGTCTCAGTTGCTTTTCATCCGTTACACTGGCCTGATTCCCTACTTGTTCCTGAGTAATAGCTATGCCCGATTTGCATGAACCAGCGCTGCCTGCCGAGGCGTCTGATCCCGTTGCGGAGTCATACAACAGCCGACTTGGACTGTGGCTTTTTGCTCTGTACTTTCTCGCCTTCTCTGCTTTTGTAGCGATTAACGCTGTATCACCGCAGTTGATGGATAAGGTCGTTATTGCTGGGCTGAACCTTGCAATCGTCTACGGATTCGGACTGATAGTGGGTGCGTTTGTACTTGCCATCGTGTATGCCATCCTCTGTAAAACCCCTCGGGAGCAGGCATGATTCACGAAACTTCGGCACTGGCGATCGGCGTTTTTATTGCGTTTGTTGGTTTTACTCTGGTCATGAGCTTCTATTTCGCTCGTCGAACGCGGACAGCAGCAGGGTTCTATGCGGCTGGCGGGGGCATTCACTGGTTTGTGAATGGGGTGGCTTTTGCAGGCGACTATCTCTCTGCTGCCTCGTTTCTCGGAATCTGCGGAACCATTGCCTTCTTCGGATACGATGGATTTCTCTATTCCATCGGCTATTTGGCTGGCTGGGTAGTGGCATTACTCGTCATCGCGGAACCGATGAAACGACTGGGGAAGTATACGTTTGCCGATGCCCTCGATAAAAAGTTCCAGTCACCGGGCATCAAACTGGTAGCAGCTATCAGCACGCTGGTGGTAAGTCTCTTTTACCTCATTCCACAGATGGTGGGGGCAGGCGTACTGATTCAACCACTGCTTGGTTTACCTCATGCTGCAGGAGTGCTCATCGTTGGTGCAGTTGTTGTCTGTATTGTGGCTACTGCAGGCATGGCTTCCACTACCTATGTACAGTTCTTCAAAGGATTACTGCTGCTCTTATTCAGCACTATCCTGACTGTTCTGATTCTGAATCGTGGGTTTACAGTGGATAATCGTCCTGAAGCCATGAAAAGCCATACGGTGGCTGTGACGAGTGAGGGCAAAAAGTTAATCGATGGCAAACCATTAGGCCGCGGTGAAGGTCAAGCGGAACTTCCTGGCGTTGGGCACGTAAGCAAGTTGCCTGAAGAAAAGTCAGCTACGGGGCCACTTGGTCCTTTGCAGTTTATATCAACCTTTCGGGAAAGTATGGTCGTCCTCTGGAAGTCAAAGAAGACAGGGGATACGACGACTTACACTGCTGTTCCTACGCCAGGTGCAGAAATTCTTCGTCCGGGGAAGAGCCCTGCCTTCCAGGGCTTGCAGAGTGATTCAACTGCAGCCAAGTGGAATTTCATCTCACTCATGTTAGCCCTCTTTTGTGGCACTGCATCACTGCCCCATATTCTCATTCGCTACTACACCGTGAAGGATGCTGCCGCTGCCCGCAAGAGCACTGTCGTTGGCATTGGAGCGATAGGCAGCTTTTACATTCTTACCCTCTTCATGGGCTTGGGGGCTATGACTGGTGGGGCTCTGGATCTCACGAACAGTAACATGTCGGCACCGCTGCTGGCCAAGAGCTTTGGTGAAGTGCTGTTTGCCTTCATCTCTGCTGTCGCCTTCACCACGGTGCTTGGCACCGTCAGTGGCCTCATTGTTGCAGCCAGCGGGGCTGTCGTTCATGATTTGCTTCATGGCTACGTGCGTATGCAACTGGCAGACACATCCAAAGTACGCATCGGAAAACTCGTTGCGATTGCTGTTGGTGCCATTGCAGTCGGACTCGGCATCCTTTTTGAAAAGATGAATGTCAACTTCCTCGTCGGCTGGGCTTTCAGTGTCGCTGCCTCGGCCAACCTGCCAGCCCTCGTCATGCTGCTATTCTGGAAATGCACCACCCGCCATGGTATCATTGCCTCAGTTAGCGTCGGCATGGTGGCGTCACTGGCATGGATTCTTCTCAGCGGGGATACGTACAAGGATGTGTATGGACTGACTCCAGAACTCTCGCCGGTGCCATTCAGTCAGCCGGGGATTGTGACGATACCGCTCAGTTTTATCACGCTGGTAATAGTGTCATGGTTGACACGCAAACAATGAAACATTGATGACGATTACCTTTTCTAGTGAACTTCACTTGCCAACTTCTCCGATGAGGTTATTATGTTGTACATGAAGCTTAAACGTCACCTTTGTTGCTGTATGTGTTTGCCCGGCCTGTGCCGGATTGGCAACGGAGGCGTTTGTTAGCTTCTCTTGATGTTGCGAATCTCACAGGCCTGGGCGAACCAAACGCTCAGGCCTGTTGTCATTTACTCACCTGTTTTTCTTTCCAAGGAGCTTGTCATGCTTTGTCGCTGTTGCTGTCTGATTACCATGAAATGGCATCACATGATGATGAAACCCGTCTCTTTCAACCAATCTCAACCCCCTAGTCCGGAGCCTTCGTCTAATGAGCAAGCGTAACCTTTTCGCCGTTGTCAGTTTTTCTTCTTTGGCTGTGGCCAGCGTTCTAAAGGCCGATGAACCGATTGCGGTTCAACCCCAACAACAGCCTACCCCGCAAGTACAATCGATCTCGCCATCGAATACCGTCTGGGTAATACCTAGCCGTCGAGAGCGTCGTCTGTATCAGCAGAATTATGTCTACACTTCGCCATCCGTTGCTGTCCAACATCAGCAGAAACCTGCAACTTCTACCTCATCGCCACCGCATGCCAATGCTGCTCCCGCAACCACAGCGAGAAGTCAGCCAGCACCGGTGATCATTTCGCAACCTATCCAGGAAACTCGTCGACAAGGCCCGCTCAGTCGACTTCTGGGACGGCGCTCATCAGGCAGCTTTGTCTCCAGTCCGCAGCCAGCACCGATTAGTCAACCACAATCGAGTGGTCAATCGCTGCCTGCTCCTGGGAAATAATCACCCACATTCATCGCTGGTGCTGCCCGTCACATCGGCAGGCAGTGTCATATTCGCTTGCATTCACACACATAACACGAGGTAGAAGTCATGTCTTTCCAAACGCAGTACGAAGCTGAAAGCCCCGCACGGTTGAACCGGGTTCTTGCCCAGGCCCG
>CAYPJB010000336.1:0-5270 GCA_964410845.1 uncultured Bacteroidales bacterium
CTAAGACACAATCGAACGCCTGCGTTGCAGGTAATCCCAAACCACATAACGATCCAGATCTTTCCCTGCGACGAAGAACACACGCCCCTTGGTACTTTCCGCTAGTCGGTAGGCGAACTTCACATCTTCATCTGACTGGTTCCAGCTACTCAGGAGGAAGATATTGATGGTGATGCCTTCGCGTTCGCAGAGCTTGGCTTCACGCAGGGTGGCTTCCTCCGTCCGTCGATCCGGCGGATAGAGCAGGAAGAGTTGGCTGCCTTCCATGTGGGCGGTGGGCAGGCCATCGGTGATCAGGATGATCTGCCGATTGGGCGTATCGCGCCCGGCGAGGAACATGCGGGCCTGCTGCAAGGCGTGCTGGATGTTCGTGAAGTGCGGAGGCAGATCGAGTTCGCTGATGTTGGGATTACTTAAGTCAGCTTTCAAACGCACCACCGGATTGAAGAGCGTGACCGGCTTGGGCAGCAGTGAGGCGATCTCCGACTGGTGCCGAGGCTTGGCCAGGCTGTACATCTCGATGAACTGGAGATAGTCGCCGGGAAACTCTTTGCGGATGAGACCGTCCAGTGCCAGTGCCATGCGTTTGACACTGATGTAGAGTCCGCCGTAACGCATCGAGCCTGACATATCGAGAAGCATGCAGGTGGCTGCTTTGGGGTTGTTCTTGGTCTTGTGGACAACGATGTCGTCACTGTGCAGTTTTAATGGCCGCTCGTTCCCCTGGCGGAGCATGCTGTTGATGAGCGTCTGCGGAATGTCCATCTGGGCAACGCTGTCACCAAACTCGTACGGCTTGGTAGCCTGCATTTCGACAGCACCTTCGCCAATGATAGGCCCCTGATGCCGCCCACTGCGACCAGCTTGTAGTTCGCTGAAGATGGTAGAGAGCACGCGGTTCTGGAAGAGCTTGACTGCTTTGGGGGTGAGGTTGTAGCCGCCTTTGTTGTTGCTTTCCAGACCTTCCTTCTCTGCAATGTCCTTGAGATATTCGTTTACTGCCCGGGTCATGTCACGCAGCTTGTCCATGTCCATCTCATCGGCATACTTCTCAAGTGCTTCCATATTGATGGTGTAGAGCTTGGCGTTCTTGCGTGCTTCCTGCATCTGCTTCAACAGTTCGTCAATCTCCAGCAGTTCCTGCCTGATCTCCAGCGCCTGCGGAATCGTCATGCGGGTACTGCCGGTAAATTCATAACGGCTGGCCAGTTCATCGACCTGGTACTTCTGTCCAAGTACGTCGGAGAGCTTAACGAGGCCACGGGCGAAGTCTTTATCATGCTTGCTGGCCGGGAAGTAAAGCTCGTCGAGTGCAGCTAACTGTTCTTCTTTGATTGCGTCATGATAGTCTTTCGCAAACTTGCCCGGTGGCTTCAGTTTTCTGCTTTCGTCCTTGTACTGTTGCTCTGCAAGACGCTGCACATGCTGGGTCTCGTAGGTGGCGAGAATTTTGGCTTTCCGCTCCTTGAGCTTCTGCATGATGTTATCGATATTGAAAAGGAATCCCTGGATCTGCGAGGGATCGATCTCTATCGCATTGGCCAGTTCCTCTTCGGTGAACTCGTGCATGTCGCCATAAGCGAGCATGTGTTCCATTGCTGCGGACGCAACATCGGGCGGTTCCGCAGTTGGGCTGGGGAACTGCACGGGATCGTACTTCTGGTACGTTTGAATCACACCGCCGGGCGGGAGTTTTGCCATGCTGAGAACATCCACCAACATTGACTGCATCTAGTAACGCACAGGCAACCTGAAGTCAGGCATGCCTTCGCACATGTTGTTGCTATTCCACCTCGTACATCATTCGCCCATGCTTGGTGCTGCGGCTGATGCGGTCGCTGGCATAGAGGCCGGCGAGGACAAACTCCATGCAACTGGCCCGGACAGCTTCGTTGTCGCTGGCGTTCACCTCAAAGGCCTTCTCCCACGCCTTGGGCACCCGCTTCAGACGCTCGGCATACGCTGACGAAGGCAGCATGTCGCCTACTTCGATCTTCACACCCTTGGCGAAGACATCGACGATTTCGTTCAAGCCGTGTTGATCGACGAACTCCTCGAAGACAACTCGGACTGCTTCAGCCTGGATAGCTTCGATCACCTGCTTCTCGCTCATCTGGTGGCTGCCCATCAGATCGAGTTCCAGCTTGCCCATTGATGACGACATGCAGTGTGCCAAGTCGCTGATCCGTGGCACCGCAGGCTTCTCACCGAGACGAATGCCTCGATGACGAGCGCTGGCGACCATGGTCTTGTAGTTGGCGATGCTGAACCGTGTCGACACGCCTGAAGCATGATCAACGTATTTGCTCTTACGGGCCACGATCGACATCTGTTCGCAGATGGCCTTCATGAATGGAGGCACCAGCACGGGGAACTCGCCTGCGAGTTCTACCTTGGCTTCCTGCTCCATGATCTCGACGCCGAGGGCTCGTTCGAGTGGATAGTGAGTCTGGATGATGGCTCCGATGCGATCCTTGAGCTGGGGGATCACTTTGCCCGAGCGATTGTACGTCGCAGGATTCGCGGAGAAGAGCACTAGCACATCAATGTCGAACGAGACCGGGTATCCTCGGATTTGCACATCGCGTTCTTCGAGGATGTTAAACAGACCGACCTGCACCAGTTCATCCAGTTCAGGCACTTCGTTCATGGCGAAGATGCCTCGGTGCATGCGTGGGATCAGACCGAAGTGCAAGGCTTCCTCGTCCGCCATGCTGGTGCCACCCGCGAGCTTGGCGGGATCGATTTCACCGATGAGGTCTGCGAACTTGGTTCCGGGAGCCAGTCGCTCGGCGTACCGCTCGCTGCGATGCCACCAGGCAATCGGGATTTCGCTGGCAGGTTTGCTGGCGATCAGCTTCTTACCCGCTTTGCTGATGGGTTGAGTAGGATCATCATGGAATGGAATGGCAGGATCGTTGAGGTAAGGCACCCACTCATCCAGGAACCGAACCAATGATCGCATGATGCGGCTCTTGGCTTGTCCCTTCTCACCTAGGAAGAGCAGATCATGCCCCGCCAGCAGTGCGATGTTGATTTCAGGGAGAACAGTGTAGTCGTAGCCAACGATACCGGGGAAGAGTTCCTCACCGGTGGAGAGCTTGTGGAGGAAGTTCTTCTTGATCTCCTCTTTGACCGTCTGGGATTTCCAACCACTTGCCTTCAGGTCGGCAAGAGTGCGAATGCTGGGAGCCTGCTGTTCAACCGGGTGCTTCATCGATGGTCTCAGTAAATGGATCAGGACAGTTACCCATTCTACGCTCGTGGTCAAACGGATTCGTAAGAATTTTGGTTGAGTTGATGGTTGATGGTTGTTTGTTGTTGGTTACTTGATAACCGTAGGGTCTGACTAGGGAAAGAAGTGCCCTTCCATCCACTTAGCCATTGAATTAGACTTTGAAGAGATTTCACTGCATTCACTCACAACCAACAACAAACAACCATCAACTCACTACCATAATAGTTGGTTATGCTGGAACCAAAGAGACGCTCTATGTCCCGCCCTGTTATTGGCATTCCGATGCAAACGCTCGACCCGATTCCGGGGCAGACGCCACTCTGCTGGATCATGGGGCAGACTTACGTTCGCGTCCTCACTGAGAACGGTGCCATCCCGTGGCTCGTTCCGCCCATCGTAGGTGACAAGGACACCTTGCGTGGCATCTACGAACGGCTTGATGGCATTTTCCTCACCGGTGGGATGGATGTCGATCCCAGTCAGTATGACGAAGCCAAGGATGCCCTCTGTGGCAAGACCGACAAGGCCCGCGACTGGGCGGAATTGCAACTCGTGCGCTGGGCTGTCGAAGACAAGAAGCCGGTACTAGGTGTCTGCCGCGGTGCTCAACTTCTCAATGTGGCTTGTGGCGGTACGCTCTATCAGGATGTAGGCAAGTTTTACGAACGCAGCATCAAGCATGATTACTTCCCGACTCCTGAACGGTGGACACGGGACATGTATGCCCATGAAGTAAAGATCGCCCCCGAGACCAAGTTGGCCAGCATTGTGAAGGCGGACAAGATTCACGTCAACAGCATGCATCATCAAGGCATCAAGCAACTGGCGGAGAGCCTGCAGGCCAACTCGTGGGCACCTGATGGCCTTATTGAAGGTGTCGAAGGCAAGAACGGCCAGTTCCTCGTCGGCGTGCAATGGCATCCCGAAGAACTCACTAAACGCGATGCAGCGATGCATCAACTCTTCCAGGCGTTCCTCGAAGCAGTGCAGGAATATCGAGGCACTACAGCCACTACAACCCCACGATGGTCGTTCGTCAAGATGACGGGTTAAGTAGATTCTGCTGGCAGAACATTGCTCGATTCGAGAAGATAATGTTGACACTTTCTCCCCTCTCCCTCCCGGGGAGAGGGGAATCAGACACAATCCAACTCCCTGATAAACATGCATCGTGAACGACATACCTGGCATAGCCCTCGTCTGAACCGTGATATGACCCTGGAAATCTGGGGGCACGCTGGCGCCAGAGTTCTGGTTTTCCCCACGTCGCAAGGTCGCTATTACGAATTCCCTGACCGAGGCATGATCAACGTCCTGGCTGACAGCATCAACCGTGGCTGGGTGCAAGTGTATTGCGTCGACTCAGTTGATGCGGAAAGCTGGTACGCTTACCATAAGCATCCTGCTGCCCGGTTCCGTCGTCATGCTGAATATGACAACTATCTCCTCGAAGAAGTATTGCCCCTCAGCCAGCACAAGAACGGCAATCCCTTCCTCATCACACTCGGTTGCAGCTTCGGGGGCTTTCATGCCCTGAGTTTCGGCTTGCGTCATCCTACGCTGGTCAGCCGCATCCTCTGCATGAGTGGTTTGTGCGACATCAGTAGTTTTGCGGATGGCTATTCCAACAACGATCTCTACTTCCACAACCCTGCCATGTTCATTCCCCATGAACATGATGATCGCCGACTCAGCGCTCTGCGGAAGCAGGACATCATCCTGGCTGTAGGGAAAGACGACCGCTTGTGTGATGACAACAAGAAGATGTCTGGCATCCTCTGGAGCAAAGGCATCGGCAACGCTCTTCGCCTCTGGGATGGTTGGTCTCACGATTGGCAGTATTGGGAACGGATGATGAAGCTTTACCTATCAGGGCATGATTAGTCCCGAAGGCGCGAAATCCTCCTTGGCTGAACTTCGTTCTGACCTATATGTAGCTCTAGATGCTGGATATTGCAAGAAACACAGTTTCAGGGATTAATGACGCAAACGATTGAGGTAGGCAAAATCATTGGAGGTCACCGAGCCTCCA
>CAYPJB010000337.1:0-5259 GCA_964410845.1 uncultured Bacteroidales bacterium
CTTCCCTTTCACGAACCAATGACCTTTTTCTTGCCGAACGATTGGAGTTTCCGCGGAGTGCCTGCCCCATACTACAAAGCAGATGCCCAGAATAGTGAAGCATGACAAAATCACGATAGCCGTAAGGTATCGATAGAAGCCCCTCTGGAGAGATTGCCATAAGGATCGATGATGAGGAACAGGATTGCCCCCAAGAAAGAGTGATAAATCACCAGCCAGTTCCCCGCCATTTCGATAACGCTGAGCTGGATCATGCTCCAAACACTTGCGGCAAATAGCTTCCAGATCCCTTGGAATGCCAGGCTTCTCTTTACGCAGGCGCGGAGGATCGCCTACAAGCAACAATCGCCGAGACGCCAGACTATTTGCCAAAGGATAGAGAGGTTTCCCCATCAGCAGTTCATAGAGCATGATCCCCATGCTGTAGATATCCGTAGCGGGGCAGACTCTTTCATGCTGCCCCTCTACTTGTTCAGGAGCCATATACGCCGGAGTGCCGATGCGATCTTCAGGCAACGTGATGTTCTGCTCAGTTAATGTGGCATCAAGGGTCTTGGCCAAACCGAAATCACCCAACTTGAGCGTCAGCCCCAGATCATCCGCACTGGCTTCACCCTCTCGGCATTGAATGAAGACGTTGTTGGGCTTGATGTCACGGTGCAGGATGTTGCGCAGATGTGCATGATGCAGCCCCTGGGCCAGTTGATAAATCCAGGTAGCCGCAGTCCGAGGGCTGACGCTGGGGCCATTCGCCTTCAGCCAGTCAGTCAAGTTGCCATCACGGCAATAATCGAAGACCAGGTAGGGCAGACCTTGAAGTTCTCCAATCTGATAAATTCGGACAATATTGGGGTGATTCAGAAGGGCCAGGGAACGAGCTTCACGCAAGAAACGTTCACTCAGGGCAGGCTCACCCATGAAACGCAGGTGAGGCACCTTCAAGGCCACTTCACGGTTCAGCACCCTGTCTCGCGCATGAAAGACAATGCCTTGCCCACCATGACCGATCTCGCCCATAATCTCATAGTTGCCAACTTGATAAAACTCAGTGCCTTGCGCCTTCAGCGCATCAGCCAGTCGGTTTACTTTCTTGGCGAATTCAGCAAATCCAGGCGATGGTGGAGTGCTTGTCAAGCTATTGGGCAAGGAATCCGCCGAAAGCAGACTGCCTTTGGCCCCATCTGCTCCATGTTGCAGCAACGTATCCTGCATTACTACTGATGCCTTCGTCACTCAGTGTGATTCTGCTGACAGATTAGTCTACTCACCCATTCTCTTCTGATAAAGCGTAAACCACGCCTTCATGGTTCGCTCAAACTGCTTCCGAACCGCAGATTCCTCCTTTGCCAATAGTGATGCTATCTCGGCGAATTCCTTCTCGTCGAAGACCCGCATGCGAATGATCTCCTGTTCCTTTTCGGAAAGTTGTTTCAGAGTTTCCTGCAATATCACTTCGGTTTCGTTGCCAACCACTTGTTGACTAGGCCGTTCACCAAACTTACCAGCTAACCAATCAGCGGCATTTTCAGGCAGGGCAGTCAATTGCCGAATATCCCGTTTCTGTGTGCCCAGGAACTTCCGTTGCACCTGACCCACTTCGTTCTTCAGGATAGCAATCAGCCAGGCTCGCAACTCTGCTTCGGTGGTGCCTTGAAACTGTTCACGATTAGCATGGGCCTGCAGATACGTTTGCTGGACAATATCCGAAGGGCGGACTTGTTCTTGTAGGTTACGAGCGTGAATCTCACGTTCGGCGAGGAGCGTGAGGAGGGGGTGGCAGAAGTGGAAGTCTTCCGGGGGCATTGTGGGGATAATTTAGGAATTGTTGTCGCAGAAACCCGGGAATGTCATCCTCAATATTCAAGGTGAGTTGGCGCATTTCAACTTTGCATCCCTAATTTTACACCCGGAGTTCTTCACATGTTCAAGTTCTATCTGTTCCATTTATCAACTATTCTTGCTTCAGTTTTTTCTTTGCTGCATGCTCGACCGGCCCAAGCATTTTTCGATGATCATGTACAAGCCTATTACAGCTTATCAACCACTCAAATTGTCAGTGGTTCTCAACTGGATCCGAAACTTAGCAGCGTAGCTAACATGGATTCCGGCACATTTAATGGGGCCAGCATCTCTGCCTCAGCCGCCTCCTTGGCAAATCTTACTGGCGGCAGCATTCTCCACGTTTCTACGCATGTTGATAATCAAAGTACAAATATCACTACAGCTGTTAGTGCTTTTAGCCATGCACAGTATGTTGATGAATTGACTTTGTCTGGGACAAATCTACCGTCGAGCATACGGCTTCACTTTATCTTGAGCGGATATCGAGTGTTTCCCTCAATTTTTCCTTATAACACAGCTCAGTCTAGCGTTATTTTTGGCGTGGGGTTCAATAACCAGATCATCCTTGCTCCATTCTTCTCGTTGTCGCAAATACCAATTAACACGACAGTATCCCTTGGCGATCAAGGATCAAACCCTGCTGGGTTTAGCTTCATTGCTGATGTACCACTTTCAATAGCAAACACCTATAGATTCTCAGCTGTCGCTCGTGCAGGAACGAGTGGACATGAGTTAGCAAACTACACGAATGATTTCGATGTAGCATTAGTGGGGATCACCTACAGTGATGACAGTGTGATTGGTGATCGCAGCTTCAGCTTTGCCTCTGGTTTTGTGATTGCCGTTCCTGAATTGTCTACCTTTTCGATACTGGTCATCGTGTCAGCGTTATTGATTGTTGGAAGAGTAGTTGCTGTTGTTGTACATCGTTACAAATCATCCAATGGGTGTCCAGAGAATTGAGAACTATCGTGGGGAGGGTATTGCCCTCGGAGGAGCGTGGCACTGCTCTCGGTACCCCGAGAGAAGTGAGCAACGTGCAAGACCCACATATGATTCGCACTGCTCTGGCGGAGTGCCGCCAGAGAGTGCCGCCAGAGCAGTGCCACGATGCTGTCTATCTTCCAAGGGCTTACTCCCCGCTCAGCAGGGATAGGCTTGACTACAGTAATAACCTTGAGAGAATACACAACCAATGAGGTTCCTGACAATGTACCGCAAAGTAGCCTTCTTTTTCATCCTGATGTCTTTAGCCAATTGGGGCCATGCCAGGTGCCCGGAACATTGATGAGAATGCCGTGCCACGGATGTGATGTATGTCATCTCATCCGTGCTGGATATGCAATCGCAACTCTAACACTTCTAGCACTAATGATGTTGGCCAGCAAGTGACCGAGGCTCGTTGTCCCCGACCGAATTGTGAACAGAGTTCTTCCCCAAAATGGCTGTATGGAATCCGGTCACTTCGTGCTCTGATTCGTTACATGGTTCATTTGGTAAGGAGTGCGACTACAATGCGGTCGGAGACAACGAACGAGACTACATCTTCCACCCTGACTCTGAGATTGTATCTCACGGAACGCTTGCTTCGTACAAGATAGGATCGGTGCAGCATGCCCATTCGTCGCAGGGTCAAGGTTCTCAGTCACACGAAAAAGGGTACTCTGTGAGCAATAACATTTTCCGGCAGTCTGCTGCGGCAAGTGCAATTTCACGAGTTTCGTCCATCTTTGCAGTATGAATGCATCATCGTTTGGTTGCAACCAGAAGATTCCTATTTTGAAATAACAACATTCTTGCACATGCATCAGGTATAATCATGACCATTTGGGAACAAGCTGCAGTCGCCATCAAGCAAGCTGATGCACTCCTGATCGGTGCAGGTGCTGGAATGGGGGTGGACTCAGGTCTTCCCGACTTTCGTGGCAACGAAGGCTTCTGGAAAGCCTATCCCATGCTCTACGGTCGACCATTCGTCTCGATGGCCAACCCGCGATGGTTCACAGATGATCCTGAAATTGCCTGGGGTTTTTATGGCCATCGCAGGCAACTCTATCGAAGCGTCAGACCACATGATGGTTTTGGCATTCTTCACAAATGGGCTGCATCGATGCAGGCCGGCTATTTTGTCTTTACCAGTAATGTGGATGGACACTTCCAAAAGAGTGGTTTTGCACACGACCGCATTGTCGAGTGTCATGGTTCACTAGATCATCTGCAGTGCAACCGATTATGCCATGAGGAAATTTGGCAAGCCGACAATCTTGTGCTGGATATTGACCCGCACACGCTTCGCGCTCAAGGACAGCTTCCTCAGTGCCCATTGTGCTTGGGCCTAGCTCGTCCGAATGTGTTAATGTTCAGCGATAGCGATTGGCTTTCCGAAAGAACTGATCAGCAACATCAACGGATGTCCCGCTGGCTCAAATCCATCCATGGTCTGCGACTGGTAATCATCGAGTTAGGCGCTGGAACTGCTATTCCCAGCGTCAGGTATTTTTGCGAAGGGAATGGGCAAACACTCATCCGCATCAATGTACGAGAAGCCCACGTTCCACCGCATGGCTTAGGGCTAGCGGCACCGGCGCTTTCAGCCTTGCAACGATTGGATGCCCTGGTAAGTGATCATTCCACTGGTGATGAAAGTGACAAAAAGTTGGCACAAGCTCCTCTTGAAAAATGCCGATGAACCATTAAGGTATGTGAAGTGTCTTTATGAGACATTCCCTGGTAGCTCAGCGGTAGAGCAGCCGGCTGTTAACCGGCTTGTCGTAGGTTCGAATCCTACCCGGGGAGCTAATAAATCCGCATCGAGTGGCACGTGACAAGCGGGTTCACAAGAACGCCAGGCAGAGAGTCTGGCGTTTTTTCGTTGGAATTGGGCTAGTTGTGGTTGTGATGGTGGGCAATGCGTGGGCGGTAGAGATACATTTGCAACTCTCAAAACGGACCGTTTAGGTGAGTGATTGGCAGAAATCTCTCTTGTGGGCGGGAGAGAGGGGACAAGGCGGTTAACGCGGGATATAGACTGTGCTGATTTGGCTGACAGGTGCCAATAAGTGAAGGAGACAGTAGACTTCTACAAGTCAAATTGCGAGGAGTTCCCTTTGGCCACTAAGAAGAAGCCCGAATCGAGAGTTGAGGCGACCTCTCAAGAAATCCCGCTTCGCATTGTCCTCATTGCTCCTCCGGCAGGTGTCGATTTCGGTATGCAGCACGGCAAGGGGAGCAACTATACAACAATTCAAACCCAACGGGCGGATGGCGGAAATCTCACTTTCGACTTTACATTGACAGTCAAAGGAAACGCTGGTGAAGAACTACCCAACTTCCTAGGCCCGTTATCGCAAGGGCCAGCGTCAGGACGATTCGTCTACATCGACGTTGGGAAGCTGGCAGGGCAACATGATTCGTGCT
>CAYPJB010000338.1:0-5253 GCA_964410845.1 uncultured Bacteroidales bacterium
GGCAGCCGAGACGCTGACCTTCACTGCAGGCACTAAGCTCGCCTTCTATATCTCGGCTAACCGTGCTTTCTCCGCCTCTGCTCCGTCGAGTCTCTTCGGCAGCATTCGTGATACGAATGTCGGCAAGAAATATTACAGCGAACATTTCACTGATCGTTCCACAGGCCGAGCCATCTATGGCTTTGAAGACACTCGTGGTGGTGACCGCGACTTCAACGACATGGTCTTCTCCGTTCGCCGTAATACCACCAACCCTGCGGTAGGTGCCTTGGCAGTTGATCTAGCTGGCGCAGGGGCACCGGTCAAAACAAACTTTGCCATGTTGCCCACGCTCAACAGTCGCTATCGCCCCATTGGTGGAGAGATTGGCATTTTCGAAGTGCTGGATGATCAAGGTACCATTGCTGCCCCCATTGCCAGCAATCCCAATCGTACGCTGAAGCCCGGTGATGCAGGCTATGCCCAGGCTGCACTCTCCCAGCTCAGTCGGCAAGCACTCTTCACACAGGGCGATATTCCCGGCGAAAAAACACGTACATTGACCATGGCCAGCGGTACCAGGTTTGGCATCTATTACATACCTCGCAGCACTGCGACCAATTTCCTCTCCAAGAACCCTGCCAATATGATCGTTGCTGGTCAGCCCATCGCTTACTTCTCGTTCGCTGCGGCTAACCCCGATGCGGGCAAGGAGCACATGCGCAGCTATGGGCGTGAAGCTGCTTCCCGTACCCAAACTGGACTGTTGCCTGTGGCGAATGACCCTGTCCGCATTCATCTCATGGGTGTTGCCAATGGCACCAGTAATAACTTCTCTGATTTCATCCTGACTTACAGCCAATCGCTGTAATCGAACCACATCCTGATGCACACCATGCCACCCACGAAGCTTGCTTCGTGGGTGGCGGCGTATTACTTCTCGTTCTCTTCCTCGATCTCGCTTTTCTAAGCTATACTTGCCCCAATTACGCCATCGTCACTGGTACATCATAAAATGATGAGCTGAGCAAACTTCCACCACTCTCGCGCCCCGAGTAGGAGTGCATGTCGCAACAGGATTTCCCACCGCTGGTGCCGCTTTCATCTGCAACACCACTGCCTGTGCCTCCGTATGTGAAACAGGTGCCGGCCAAAGTGACGAACCCTCCGTTTGACTTCACCGAACTCCTGCGGGCCTGCCAGCGTCGCTGGTTGCTCTGCCTGGTCACTGCTCTCATACTGGGGTGTATCGGCAGCCTGGCAGCCTGGTATTTCATGCCGATTACAACCAGGTATACGGCACGCACACTGCTGCAAGTTGCTTCGCGTGTCCCCAAGATTGTTTTCGAAGCAGAGGGACAGCCTGATTTTGGAAGTTATCAGCGAACGACTATCGCGCTCATCAAGAGCCGCCTGGTTCTCAATGCGGCACTCAAGCAACCAGGTATTCTGGAACTGAGCATGATCCGGACGATGGGCGATCCCATTACGTGGCTGGAGAAAAATCTCCTTATTGATTTCAGCATCGGGCCCGAGATTCTCCGTATTGCACTGAACGGCGAGAACCAGGAAGAAATCAAGAAGATCGTTCAAGCGGTGCGTACGGCCTACCTTTCCGAGGTGGTGGATCGGGAGAAAAACCGGCGTCGGGAACAATTGAAGGAACTGGAACGTCTTTGGAAGGAATCGGATGAACGGCTGCGGGAAAAACGGGCCAAGTTGCGAGATCTGGCTGAGTCCGTAGGTTCCGGCGAAGCCAAGGCGATCGCTCTCAAGCAGCAATTCGCCTTGGAGAACCTCGCTTCACTGGAAAAGGAATACTTCAGCATTGGAGCAGAACTGCGTCGTCAGCGCGTGGATGTCTCCGTGCTGGAAACTCGCGAAAAGACGAATGCCCAGTTGCCAGTCATCGATGCGAAGTTGGAAGAGCTTTTGAAAAACGATACCGGGTATCAGCAGCAGGTGGCCAAACTACAACTCGCCCGACAGGTGCTCACCGAAGCTGAGAACAGGCTCGGCAACGATACCAGTGTACCTGCACTGAAACGCTATGTGGCTGATGTCAAGCAGGCGGAACTTGAACTTGAAAATCTGAAGAAACAACTGCGACCGCAGATTATCAAGCAACTGCAGGATCAGAGCAGGCAGGAGATATCACTAGCGCTGGTGCAGCAGAGAGAAAAGCTCGCCAAGTTCGAAGAACTGGAAAAGCAACTCGCTGGAGATGTCAGACGGCTTCGGGAAGAGGCACAATCGCTGAACAAAAAAGCCCTCGACCTGGAATCAGAGAAGAAAGAGATTCAGTCCATGGAAGGGATTCAGGATCAGATCGCGCAGCGGAAGGATGTGCTGAAACTGGAACTGGAAGCTCCCAGTCGCGTGAATCAATTAGAGGATGTAATTCTGCAGGAGAACTCTTCCCGGAAAGGCCCGATCATCATTGCCATGGCTGGCCTGGGAGCGGGCTTCGCCGGGTTGCTGGCGATTGGTTACTGGGAATACTCTCGTCGCCGGGTGTACTCTCCAGAGCAACTGGTCAGCGATATTGGTATGAACCTGATAGGCACATTGCCCATGGTGCCGGAACGCATTCGTCTGACCATGAACCAGAACCAACTCGCCAACATCCAGACCGGACAGAAGAGAGACTTCCTCTCCAATATCTACAAGGAATCGATTGACACTGCCCGGTCATTCCTTCTCCATGCTGCCCTGAACGATGACGCACATGTCATCATGATCACCAGCGCACTCAGTGGTGAAGGCAAAACGACACTGGCTTCCAGCTTGGCCAGCAGTATCGCCAGAAGCGGGAAACGCACGTTGCTGATGGAATGCGACCTGCGCCGCCCGATGGCCCACCGTTTACTCAACATGCCCGGCACCGCTGGCATCTGCGAAGTGATGCGCAAGGAAGCCAGGCTGAGCCAGGTCATTCAGCGATGTCAGCAGAAGCACTTGTGGTTCCTGCCTGCAGGTCATCTGAACGAAGGTGCCTTGGCCATGCTCTCCATGGATGGCATGCGCCGCCTCTTTGCGGTGCTGCGGAAAAAGTTCGACATCATCATCGTCGATACCGCTCCGGTGCTACCGGTGGCTGACACGCTGCTGATTTCCAAGCATGTCGATGCTGCAGTCCTGGCCGTGCTCAAAGGCGTCAGCCGCACGCCGAAAGTCACCGCCGCCATCGAGCGGTTGAACTCCCTGGGCGTTCGCATCCTCGGCGCTGTAGTGAGCTGTACGGAACAACACAGCTACAAGAGTTCCTACCACTACTACGGCACACCATCCCCGGCGAAGCCGGACAACGAGCGGAAGCTGGCGTAGCGTGGCTTCCCTTACGAAATGTGGAACACCGAACTCTTCATCTTGCCGTGGACCATTTCGCACTTTCTCCATGAACTGTTATCGTTCATCGGCAGCCAGCGGCGATCCTGTTCGCGGAAGTACATGTCCTTATCCTGCTGATAGTAAAGCTGCAGGCCTTCCACTTCGATGATGTTCAGAATCTCGTTCGTGTGATACCTGGTCTGATCGTAGTCAGTGAAGGCCCGTTGGCCCATTTCGGAATAGAATTCGTTCAACATCAGCAGCTTGTGCTGCAGTTCCGAATCGAGTTCTGTTGCATGCAGTCCGATTTCTTTCGCAGTCTTGAGAATGATCGGGTACGAATGGCTCGGGTAGCCTGAATTCAGCTTCTGGGCGATGCGGGTGATCTTGTTCTGATCCTTGAGGTGATAGGCAAGGATCTCTTCACAGAGCATGATGGACAGTGATTCCGCTCGGTCCACGGCACCAATTACCAGCGGATGCACATACTGGTACAGGTACTGGTACGGGTTGCTGCCTTCTTTACCCTTTTGTTCACGCCAGGAACGGATCACGCGGTTCAGCTCATCCAGGCTGACACTGACCAGGCTGTTATCTCGATCGAGTGGCGACAGCGAATGTGTCAGTGAGGTGTCAACAGCAGTCAGGTACGCCATCGGTCCCATGCGGATTTCATCTGCACCGATGGCCAGCATGGTTGCTGCTGATGCACATTCCAGTGGGACGAGGGCGATGATCCTCTTGCAGTACTGCCGCAGCATGTTGACGATGCGGAGGGACGACTTGCCATTGCCCCCATCCGACTTGATGAAGAGATACAGCGTATCGGTCTTCTTCACTTTCTGCAGCATTTCATAGATGGCAATGACATCGTTGCCACAGATGGAGCCGTTATTGCCATTCCAGTAGCTGACGAAGACACCATCGATCATCTTGTTGATCTGTTTGATGACTTCCTGCGTTTTGGGCAGAAGCACCGGAGGTTGCTTGAGCGTGATAGCGGGTGATTTGGCGGGGCGCATGGATTCCCTATTCAAATTCAGTTCGTGGAAGGCCTGATTGGCGAATGATGGATCGCAGCGTACCCGTCTTGATCTCAGGATGATTGGGGACGGGAACAGTTGTCGTGGTATGTTCTTCTTTCAGCTGCATGATAATGTGACTGCCAGTCTGACGGACAGGCACAAAACCAAATTGCTGAAGGATGTTACAAACCTCTCTGCATGACAGAACTCGAAGTTTACCCAACTGCCACCTCAACCTGAGTGACAAACACTTCGCCGATCAGCCGTCGGTCAATCTCATCCTGAGAAGCATGCTCAAAGAAGAGTTGCAGGGCTTCACGCAAGTTATCTTTTGCTTCTTCGATCGTATCGCCCTGACTGGCAATATCGAGTTCAGGACAGAGTGAAACAAAACCATCATCTTCACCCTGAATGATCGCCGTTAGTTTTCTGCTCATTATTGGCTCCTAAGTGCAAGACAATCGCATTCTACCCTATCAACAACGCAGATTGCAGGTTAACTTCAAAAATGCAATGCTGTTTACCCTCCCACCAGATGCACCCCCCGATCCCCGACCAGCATCTTGAGATCATCCATCGGCAGTTTCTCGATATCGACCCGATATTCGCCACCCAGTTGGAAGACAGCCCGCTGGCCCTGGCCGTTGTTGAGTTCGATCATCACCGCGGTAGTGCCTCGCGAACGTTTCAGGAGCGTGCCCAGTTGGGCGATCATCGTCGCATCGTGCAGGTCTTGTTCCAGCGTGATACGAAGACTTCCGCCCGTACGTGAATGCATTCGCCCTTTATCGAGGGCGATGATCTTGTTCACGATAAAGCCAGGCTTCTCACGACTGCGATCGACCGTGGCTTTCACGAAGCAGACCTTGTCGTTCACCACATCTTCCTTGTGGTTGCCGAAGGCTTCGGGGAACATGAC
>CAYPJB010000339.1:0-5252 GCA_964410845.1 uncultured Bacteroidales bacterium
TCAAATGCTGCAATATCAATTTCGACCTGCGTGCCCAAATGCACTCTGGGTTCCGCCATGTACCCAGCTGGTAACTGCTTACGCAATTGCTGAACGATGCTGGCAGGCCACATTCCATGAAATCCCTCCCAGGAATTGATGTTGTCCAGTGGTGGGCGAAAGTGGTCGCGTAAAGGCATTTATTATCCTCCTTCGGGCATTTTATCCGATCAGCGAACATGATGTAAGCTCATCACAGTTAATTCCCAACCAATGGATGGGCATGTAGCATCCGGTGACAACACGATGGTTCAATTCATAAACAGTATTCACTGACTTCGTGTACCCTCCCATCTTCCCGCTATTGTCTCCCCTTACCTTCCTGTAGAATGGAATCCTCACGAACATTGAGAAGATCACCGCAATGGATTTGCTTCAAGACCTGACACCGGCCCAGCGCGAGGCGGTGACGTATATTGATGGGCCACTGCTGGTACTGGCGGGGCCGGGTTCGGGGAAGACACGGGTCATCACTCGCCGTATCGCCCACATGTTGCGGAGTGGCATCAAGCCTCGTAATGTGCTGGCTATTACCTTCACGAACAAAGCAGCGGGAGAAATGCGCAAACGCGTGGATGACATCATCCCGCAGAGTCGTGTACTCATCAGCACCTTTCACAGTCTCGGCGTGCGGCTGCTCAAGCAATATGCCAGCGAACTCGGCATTGAGCCCAGCTTCACCATCTACGATATGGGTGACCGTAACGCCCTGATCAAGGAATCGATGAAGCAGGCCAACGTCGATACGGATAGTTCCAACAGCGGGCCGGATCGTATCGGGGCTGCGATCAGCCGGGCGAAGAATGAACTGAAGGGGCCGGAAGCGTTTGCTGCGGGTGCTCGCGACTTCTTCGATGACAAGGTCTCGAAGGTGTACCCGATTTATCAGAAGAAGCTGCGGGCAGCCAACGGGCTCGACTTTGATGATCTGCTCTTCTGGCTGGCGTACCTGCTTCGGCAGAATGCCGAGGTGCGTGCCGAGCTTGATGCCCGCTTCCAGTATGTGATGATCGATGAATACCAGGACACCAACTACGCCCAGTATGTGATTGCCAAGCAGCTCAGCATGGATCATCAGAATCTGTGCGTGGTGGGCGATCCCGATCAGTCGATTTACAAGTTCCGTGGTTCGGATATTCGCAATATCCTCGACTTCGAACGGGACTTCCCGCAAGCGAAGACGATCACACTCGACCAGAACTACCGCAGCACCAAGTCCATCCTGGCGGCAGCGGATAGCCTGATCGCCCACAACCGCTCACGCAAGCCGAAGAAGCTGATCACCCAGAATGCGACGGGCGAGAAGGTAAAGGTGCTCGAATTTGCCTCCGGACTCGACGAAGCCTACGGCATCGCCAGGATGATTCGTGAGATGGTGGAGAAGGAAGGCTTCCAGTACAAGCACTGTGCCATCTTCCTCCGCATGAACGCCCTGAGCCGTGTGCTCGAAACGGCATTCATCAAGCAGCGGATTCCCTACCAGATCGTTCGTGGCCTGGCGTTCTTCGACCGCAAAGAGAACAAGGATGTGCTGGCGTACCTGCGGCTGCTCGTCAATCCGATGGATACGATCAGCTTCCGCCGTGCGGTGAATGTGCCGCCGCGAGGTGTGGGTGATACTTCACTGGGCAGGCTGGAAGATTACGCTGAAGCACGGGAGATGAGTTTGCTCCATGCAGCGAACCACATCGATGCGATTACGGAGATCAAAGGGAAAGCTTCCAAGGGGCTGGCAGATTTCGCCAAGCTCATGGAAGCATTGCAGCCGATGCTCGAAACCTCAGCGGGTGAGGCACTCCGTGAAGTCATCAACCGCAGTGGCTACCGCACCATGCTGGCCAGTGGCACAGGCGAAGACCTGGAACGACTGGAGAACATCGAAGAACTCATCACCGCTGCCGATGAGTTCGATGCGGAGCTGGCCACCAGGACCGATGGTGAAATTGGCAAGCAAGCGGGAGGCAGCAGCAACCTCGCACTCTTCCTGGAACACATCACGTTACGCAGTGATCAGGATGCCCTGAATGGGGCAGTGGATCAGGTTTCGATCATGACATTGCACGCAGCCAAGGGGCTGGAGTTCCCGGTGGTGTTCCTGCCGGCGATGGAGATGGGCATTCTGCCTCACGAACGTGCTGCCAATAATATGGAAGAGCTGGAAGAGGAGCGTCGGCTCGCTTTCGTCGGCATCACTCGGGCGGAGAAGCATCTCTTCATCAGCCATGCGGATTATCGGGAGTTCCGTGGCTCGCAGATGTCAGCGATCCCCAGTCCGTTCCTGGAAGAGTTGCCTCAGGATGAACTGGAGAAGAAGCGGATAGCATCCGATCTGGATCGGTACGATCCACGACGGGAAGAAAACTACCGGTACGACAAGCCCACGTTTCGCCAGCCGATGGCGATCCCCCGACCAGCAACCCCGAAGCCGACGTTCGCCAGCCTGAAGACCGGCGCTGAGCTGGCCGGCCTGACGACAGCCCCGAGTGGTCCCAAGGATCTGAACGCTTTCAAGGTGGGAGCAACGGTGAAACACAGTGCTTACGGCCTGGGGAAGATTCAGGAAGTGAGTGGCCTGGGATCAGGAAAGCGGGTCAAGATCCGCTTCGGCAGTGGGGAAAAGACGTTTATCGCTGAGAAGGCTCCGCTGGAAGTGGTTTCGTGATCCTTGAAGAAATTCATTTCGAGATGGAAAGATATTGATACACTAGGGCGATTACTTGAGTCAGAACTAAAGTTGGTTTGGAGTCGCCCATGAAACGTTTTTCCACGTGGTTGATGTCGTCCAATCCCAAGTATAGCGCATTGTCCAACCAACTTTATTCAAAGCTGGACGATGCATCCAGCGAGTACTTCTCCAAGGAGATCCATAAGCTGAGAGCGAATCAGCGGAAAAGCAATACTGAACTGATTATGACAATAGGCAATTTGCTCCAGGAAGCCCTGGTGCAATATTTTTCTGAAGTGGTTCAATTAACGTACTGTAGACTGGATTCTGAAGCAGCGAAGCGTGCATTATCGGTTGAATGGGACAAGCTTCTGCATTCGATTGGACCAGCGAAAGTAACCTCACTGGATGCTTACATCAAAGCCATTGATAATTTTTCAAAGATGTTCAGTCTGAAGAAAGGGATCGTTCATTTGTGGGAAGAGTACCCATATCAATCTGCACTGCACGAGAATGGCTTTATTCCAGAGATTGGCTGTGGCTTCAGTGATTCCTGGGACAAAAAGGTGAACGCCCCCTGGCTGGGTGATCCGGGTACACTCGTTCTGGAAAATCTGTCACAAAAAGAGTTTGAGTTGGGAAGTCCGGGTACCGCGTGGATTGGAATCCTGGCGATAGCCAAGCGATGCGGAATTCCAAACAGTATGGTGTATCTGGTGCCGGCACTTCACATGGAAAAACATCTCAGTCTACCGCACCAGGCCGAGGGGGTATCGGTCCCTGTGGAGCAATGGGCTGCATCGGGGCATAACGAAGCTGCTGTTCGATTGGTAGTAGAGGGACGATTGAAAACGGATAAATGGCAAAAAACCATAAACAACCCGGAAGGAAAGCTCAAAGATCCGAAAGATGTAGTATGGTGTGGTTGCCTGATGGGGTTTGCCATGGTGAAAGCCTATAACGCCATCGGGCATCAATGGGCTTTTACCTCTGGAACGCTGAATCCCGGTGGAACAGACGATTGGCAACCCTCGCCAGAACAAAAAGGGCTACTCGTTGGAAAAGGGAAAGGTGACAGTTTCTGCATCCCAACGGAATGGGCAAGAGCGATCTGGAAAGCAACGAAAGACCTGTATGGAAACATCAGCATGTTGCCCGGCAAAGTGACATTACCCGGCAAAGTGGAAGAGGTAAAAGCGATCCCGAAAGCCCCCTCTTTGCCAGCTCCAGCGCCTAAACCTTTAACAACAACTTCGAAGATCAAACTGAAAGTGAAAAATCCATGAGTGTCTAATGGGCATCATGCACATAATATTGTTGGCCTTGCATTAATTGCACTAACTTTGTCAAAATAGCGTGTCTTGGGCATTAAGTTGGCCTTTTCAATCTGTGAACTAAGCTATAATAACCAGCCGGCTTCGGCGTAAAATGTGCTCTCAGGGAAAGTGTAAATGGCGGTTGTCACGAGTGTAGACAGCTTTCTGGATGTCGTTCGTAAGAGCAAAGTGCTCGACGACGACAAGCTCTCGCAGTTCATTGAAGAACTGTCGACCGTTGAACCGCCTTTGGAACGTCCTGAACAGGTAGCACAGCGTCTTTATCAGTCCGGACTGCTTTCCTATTTCCAGTCTCGACAGTTACTGCAAGGCCGTTGGCGTCGCTTCATTATCGGCAAGAAGTACAAGCTCATCGAACTCATCGGCCAGGGTGGCATGGGGGCGGTGTATCTCTGCGAACACATGACGCTCAAGCGACCGGTCGCCGTCAAGGTGATGCCTGAAGACAAGGTGAAAGCACCGGGAGCGTTGCAGCGATTCCAGCGTGAAGCCCGGGCGATTGCCCAGCTTGATCACAACAACATTGTCCGTGCCTTCGATATGGGATGCGACGATGGCGTACACTTCATGGTGATGGAATACGTCGATGGGGTGAACCTCGAACGACTGATCACCAAGCATTACAAGGATACGGGTATATCCCTGTCCCGCGCCGCCCATTACGCATTGCAGTCTGCGCTGGCTCTCGATCACGCGCATGAAATCGGCTGGGTGCATCGCGACATCAAGCCGGCCAATATCCTGGTCGATCGGCATGGCAACGTCAAGTTGCTGGATCTCGGCCTCTCACGTCTGTTTGAGAATGACAAAGATCATCTCACCATGAATTTCGATGCTGGCAGTGTGCTGGGCACCGCTGACTACATCGCGCCGGAGCAGGCGCTGAACGTGAGTGCTGCGGACATCCGTGCCGACATCTATGGCCTGGGCTGCACGCTCTACTTCCTGCTGGCGGGCCATCCGCCTTTCAACAAGGGCAGTGCTGCCCAGAAGCTGCTCTGGCATCAGACCAAGTATCCCGATCATATTCATGCCGTGCGGCCTGACCTGCCGGAAGAGATCAACGAGATCATCTTCCGCATGATTGCCAAGAAACCCGACGATCGATTTGCGACGCCGCTGGAAGTGGCGCAGGCCCTGTCACCTTTTGTGACGGAAGAAGTGGGGCCGCCTGCTGAAGAAGAAGTGCCCTGGCCCAGCCCGATGGTGCG
>CAYPJB010000340.1:0-5250 GCA_964410845.1 uncultured Bacteroidales bacterium
TGGGCCGCCGGTTTTTGCGCGAAGCGCAAGCAGCTGCCAAGCTTCGACATCCGCATTTAGTCTCTGTCTACGATGCAGGACTGGCTGACGAGACGCTTTTCATCGCCTCCGAGTACGTAGCGGGAAGGTCATTGGTAGAAGAATGCAAACACCACTGGCCAAGCACCAGGCAGGCGGTGGAATGGGTATGGGAGATTGCAGAGGCACTGATCTATGCCCATCAGGAAGGCATCGTCCATCGAGATATCAAACCGAGCAACATCCTGATTGATCAAGAAGGTTCTGCACGGCTGACCGACTTTGGTTTAGCCAAGAACATGAGTGAACTGGAACCCGAGTGGATGCGTCAGGCAGCACAAAAGCATGGAGCGAATGAAAAGCTTTCACGAGACGGAGTAGTTCTAGGCACACCAGCTTACATGGCACCGGAGCAGGCATCGGGAAAGTCGAGTCTGACCGGGCCGCTCAGCGATCAATACAGTCTGGGAGTGGTTCTCTACGAATTGCTGGCAGGTCGAGTGCCATTCAAGGGCTCTCTATCGCAACTGTTATCCGACGTTCGCAATCCTGACCTGAAAGCACCATCACCACGTCGATTCAATAACCGGGTACCTGCAGACCTGGCGGCCATTGCATTGCGGGCAATGCAGAAGAGTCCACGCAGACGCTATCCCAGTATGACCGAGTTCGCGAGCGACTTGCAGCGATGGTTGCACAGAATGCCTGTTTCCGTGCGCAAGCGCAAATGGTACGAGACCGGGATTAGCAGAGTGGGATATTGGTGGCGATCGCATCCAGCGCTCTGGGCAACCCTACTCACGTTACTCTTCTGCGTATCTCTGGCTGCAGCCACCAAAGGCTGGCTATGGAAGTGGGCTCTGTAAAGAGTTGAAGCAGCTTGTTGCAAAACTGTAGCGCAGGCTACTCAACTACCGTTTCCATGGCGTTCTGCTTGCGGCGACGCTGGTAGTAGAAACCACCGGCAGCACCTGTTACTGCAACACCAAGAAGTGCCCAAGTACCTGGTTCAGGAACTGCAGAAAGGTTCAATCTGAAAACAAACAAACCATTCTGACGATCACCAGCGATAACGGTGCCACTATCGAAATAGGGATAACTGCCCCACTGGCCGTTAAAGCTACGTTCCGCATCATCAGCAGGGTAGGTATCGAACCAGGCCATTTCCGTCATTTGCGGTCCGCTGGCATTGGCCAAGTCGTCAATTCGCAGCACGCGTAATCCACGAGTGTAGTTGGAAGAGAAGACCAGCAACCCGTAAATCGGATCTTCCTTGATGAACAGATTGTGGTCGATGACCCCATTATTGTTGGGATGAATCCAGCCACCTTTGTAGACGGGGTTCGTGAGGTTCGAAACGTCGTAGACATGGGTCTTGGTCACACTCTGATTGTAGTATTCGTCCAGTTCGTCATTCACCAAGAAATACCGTTGATCCGGAGTGAGCCATCCCTGATGGATATAGCGAGCGTTCTGATGAGTAGCGGTGCCAAGTGATGTGATGGCTGACTTGTTAGTCACATCAAGTATCTGCACAAAATCGTCGTTCACATTGTTAGACGTTTGAGAGTTTGCAGCAAATAGAATTTCACGACCACGAAACGCTGCGTGAGGTCCGTTGTACATCACCACCTGGCCATCGTGAATGTAATTAGAGCCAGCATAGCCACCAGCATAGACAGGGGCTGTCGGGTTGCGGATATCCACCACGTGGACTCCCCCGCTGTTCGTGTTTGTTCCAAAAACATAGCTGTAACCACTGGCTTCATTGATGAAGATGGTGTGCCCGTTCTGAAAAGCGTTAGCTTGATTGCCCGCATAATAGCGAGTGTCTGCAGTGAAAGTTATTGGAGTACCTGCATAATTGCGAAGGCGTGTCAGATCAAAAACCTGCATACCATGATTGCCATTCCCATCCGAGACGATGTAGGCATAGTTCTGGTAGGTCTTCAGTTCTCGCCAGGCACTGGCTCCAGTGGCTGTCGGTAAATTTCCGACCACAACGGGGTTGTTGGGCACTGTGACATTCACAAATGCCGTGCGGTTCGAAAGGCCGAAGAGGGCATATTCCTGAGGCCCTCGAGGATCAGTGCGATCTGTCCATCCCCAGATCGCACTACCTAATGCCGCCGTTGGCGACCCCATATCGGCCAGAGGCACTCGGCCTTCCAGCGTGACACCAAAACCTGAAAAGCCTAAAGATGCGCCATATTCAGGATTCGTGAAACCGTTGCTGCCACCATGACCACACATGCAGCCTGGACCACAATTGCATTGAGCGCCGCAACCACATTGGGCGTAGGCAATGATGGGAAGTTGTGTGATAAGCGTGAATGCGATGATGAAGCGATACATAGGAAACATCCGGGTGCGACTCGGTGGTTTCGCTTTAATAACCGACTAGGAACGTGGTTGCAATTGACTATTCACCGTTTTCTCAGAAATAGTGGTATTAGTTGATTTTTACGTTGTAAGCTTCGACTTGACAGACGAACGCAAATGCGAGTTAATCAGCCCTATTCTTAAAGGCAGGGAAGCCTATGAAAACGCTTGCAGTCATCCCCGCACGATACGCATCGTCACGTTTACCAGCCAAGCCACTGCTCAAGGCTACGGGCAAGTACCTCATCGAACATGTCTATGAGCGAGCTGTTTCCGCTAAGCATATCGATCAAGTGATCGTGGCAACGGACGATTCTCGTATCGAATCCGCAGTGAAGTCGTTTGGCGGGAAAGTCATGATGACCTCGCCGGACCATGTCAGCGGAACAGATCGCGTAGCCGAAGTGGCGCAGATGCATGATGCGGATATCATCGTCAATCTGCAGGGTGATGAGCCGCTGATTGAGCCTCATGCTCTCGACTTTGTCACGGAACTACTGGTGCGTCATCAGCAGGCAGCCATGGCCACGCTGGCAACGCCGCTTCAGTCTGCAGAGCAGTATCAGAATCCGAACTGTGTGAAAGTAGTGGTAGGCGATCTTGGACAAGCACTCTACTTCAGTCGCAGCCCGATACCTTTCGTACGAGATGGACAGCCGGCATTCCAGCAGGAACCGTTCCAGTTCTTCTTGCACCTGGGACTCTACGCCTATCGTCGGGAGTTTTTGCTCAAACTTGCCCAGACGCCACCAACCGCTCTCGAACAGCTTGAAAAGCTGGAACAGTTGCGAGTACTAAGCATGGGGCAGCGAATACAGGTCGGGATGGTGGCTCACGCCACAGCTGGAGTGGATACTCCAGATGACTACGCCCGGTTTGTGGCGGAGTGGGAGCGTCTTCATCCAGTCGAACGCAAACTCGCTGCGTAGTAGTTTTCACTCCAATGTGTTGTATCTTGAGGTTGTCGTTATCCTTCGAGATACATCATGAAACTGACCTTTCTCGGTGCAGCCGGTGAAGTTACCGGTTCATCCTACCTTGTTGAAACAGCCAGCAGTCGAGTATTAATTGATTGCGGCATTTTCCAGGGACATGATTCTGACGGCAAGAATATCATTCCCAAACAGATGCAGAGCGAACGGCTTGATGCAGTAGTTCTGACGCATGCACACAATGACCATGTTGGAAGGTTGCCTCTCCTTTACAAGCAGAGATGCAACGCTCCCATCTTTGCCAATTCCGCAACGCGGGATATGGCCCAACTGATTCTGCTGGACGCTGCCAAAGTACAGGCACAAGACGCTGAACGGTATAATCGCAAAAGACTTCGACGAGGCGAGGAGCCTGAACAGCCACTGTACACCGCTGATGACGTGATTCGCACATTATCCTTTTTCAAATCCCTTGAGTATGGCGTCAGGAAAGAAGTGGCTGATGGCGTCAGCGCTCGGCTTGTCGATGCCGGCCACATGCTGGGGTCCAGCAGCATTGAGCTGACCGTCACAGAAAATGGCAGCAGTAAAGTGATCGTCTTCTCCGGAGACATTGGTCCACGCGGAGCGCCTTTTCTTCGCGATCCACAACCCATTCCTCATGCTGATCTGGTCATTTTGGAATCGACCTACGGTGATCGTGATCATCGCCCGCTTGCTGACACATTGGAAGAGTTCCGTCGCATTGTGCTGGAAGCCCAACAGCGCAAAGGTGTAATCCTGGTGCCTGTCTTTGCGGTAGGCCGTGCCCAGCAGATGATCTATCATCTAGCCGCTTTGTTCCGAAATAAAGAAGTGCCTGCATTCCCCGTTTACCTGGATAGCCCGATGGCTATCGAAGCGGTAGCCATCTACCGCAAGCACACCAGCCTTTTTGATGAAGAGGCCCTGGCACTAAAGCAGAGTGGCCAACTCGACATTGACTTCAGCCGTGTTTCGGTGAGCGAGACGGCAGATGATTCACGCAAGTTGAACGATCTGGAAGGGCCATTGTTGATCATGGCTGGTTCAGGCATGTGCAACGCTGGACGCATTCTACACCACTTCAAACACCGTCTCTGGCAAGCAGACACCTATGTCACCATCGTTGGCTACCAAGGCGAAGGTACTCTGGGCCGTATGCTGGTGGATGGCCGGAAGAATGTGACGATTTACGGTGAGTCGGTTCAGGTGCGAGCCAGGATTCTGACATTAGGCGGCTTCAGCGCGCATGCTGGCCAGACGGAACTTATGCAGTGGCATGATGCGGTAGCCGCCGATAAGCCTCGTACTGTGCTGACACATGGCGAAGACAAACAACGCTCAACGCTGCAAAGCTTGATTCACAAGAAGCATGGCATTAAGCCTTTGACGCCACGCTTACTCGAAGAAATAACACTGTAAGACCCGCTACAACAGCTTGATGAACTCGGCCAGCCATGCTGGATGTGCTGGCCACGCTGGCGCGGTCACCAGATTGCCATCAACATGGGCGTGATCGATGGGCACCTCGACGAAGATGCCGCCCGCCTGGGTGATTTCTGGTGCCACCGCAGGATACGCGGTACAACGTCTGCCATGCAGGACGTTCGCAGCTGTAAGTATCTGCAGACCGTGACAAATCGCTGCGATGGGCTTCTTGCTGTCGAAGAAGTGTCTCACCATCTGGAGCACCTGCTGGTTGAGGCGCAAATACTCGGGTGCCCGGCCACCAGGTACAACCAGGGCATCATAACTGCCAGCGTGAATCTCTTCAAAACTGGCATTTAATGTGAAACGGTGACCTGGCTTCTCGGAGTACGTCTGGGCGCCATCAAAATCATGAATGGCTGTGCGTATTGTCTCGCCTGCCTTCTTGCCCGGACATACAGCATGCACC
>CAYPJB010000341.1:0-5239 GCA_964410845.1 uncultured Bacteroidales bacterium
CTGTCGCCACGCAGGTCAGCGAACTCGATGACCTCATCCTGCTGGTAGTGGTGGCCCAGGATCAGGCACTTGGAGCCGAGCGTCTTCTTGGCAGCCCAGCAGCGTGCGGTCAGTTCGTCATTGGAGAGGGAACGGTAAGGCAGAAAGCTGGGGTCCAGCGTCTTCTGGGTGGGTAATGGCTGATCTATCATCTCGAGAGCCATGAGAGACTCCTTTATCATTATGGGTGTAGATGTATTCTACGGGTTGAGCTGTGATCCACACACTGGCGCACCGTACCCGGCATGGCCAGACTGAGTACAGCCAGGCCATGGCACCCATCCCTGAAATACTAGCTCGATCAAGTCTACCCTCTACGCCGCTGGGTGTTTCCATGGCTCGCGATACTTTCCTTTCAGCATCGCATTCGCTTCATCATCATGGTGAAGCTTCCCATTGGAGGCATCCCAGTGCATTTCGCGGCCTAGCTTCATGCTCATGTTGGCCAGGATGCAGGCGAGCGTGCTCTGGTGCCCTTCCTCGATGTCTGCTACCGGTTTGCCCCGACTGGCAATACACTCGAGGAAGTTCTTCCAGTGGGCACGATTAGCAAGAGCGACGGGATCATTCGGTTGTGGTTTGGGGTAGGTATCGGTGTCGCTGTCGATCCTCTGGGCATCTACCTTCACAGGTTTGCCACCCATCGGGGTGAACTCGTAGCCTTCGAGGTTGAGTTTCAGCGTACCCTTTTCGCCGATGAACGTGGCAGCCCAGGGGTACTTCTCGTCCAGTGGCCGGCCCCACGAACGGTAATCCCAGGTGATTTTCACATCGCCATAGTCGTAGAAGGCACTCTGGGTATCAGCGATGTTCGCCCGTGATTTCTTCTGCACATAGATGCCCCCCGTCGATGCCACACGCTTGGGTTGCCCCAGGCCGAGGATGTAGCGGGTGGTATCGAGCCAGTGGACGCACATATCGCCACAGATGCCGTTGCTGTATTCCCAGTAGCTGCGCCAGGCACGGGGGTGAATGTCGGGGTGATAGGGAACCAGCGACGAAGGTCCGCTCCAGAAGTCGAAATCAAATGTGTCAGGCGGCGGGCAGTCCGGAGCGGTGGTCTGTGATCGCATGTGATAGTAACAGCAAGTGTCCACCCGGGCGATGGTGCCGAGCTTGCCACTCTGAATGAACTCCTTCGCCTTATTGACGTGGGGCGTGCTGCGGCGCTGGGTACCCACCTGCACCACCCGGCCATGTTTGCGAGCAGCGGCCAGCATCGCCTGACCTTCGGCTATATCGTGGCTGATAGGCTTCTCGACATAGACATCCGCTCCCGCTTCCACGGCGGCAATCATGTGCAGGGCGTGCCAGTGGTCCGGCGAACCCACGATGACGATATCGTACTTGTAATCCGCCAGCATCTGGCGATAGTCCTTGAACTTCTTCGGCTCCTTCTGTCCTTTTTCCACAACCTGTTTGGCCGAGTTATCCAGCATCACGGAATCAACATCGGCCATGGCTGCCACTTGTATCTCCGGGGCCACCTCCAGCATGCGCCGACAGTTGACCATGCCGAACCAGCCTGGCCCGATGACCGCAGCCTTCATCGGTTTGCCTGCGGCGTTGTAACCCAGGGCATGGGAATGCTTGAGGAGCACGCCTGCAGCCCAGGTGCTGGCCGTGGGAAGAACGAGCGAAGCAGCAGCAGTTCCCGAAAGGAATTGGCGACGGTTCATGGGTGAATCCCGAGAGGTGAGGAAAGATGCCTGAGTATACTCAGGAGCAGACCACGATGCCAGTAGTTAGCTGTTGAGCCTAGTGCCGAACGAACGCCATCACCACTTCAAAGGCAATGAGCGCGATGATGATGAGTTCCAGTGCCGTGGAACGTGCCGCTTCCGCCTGGTCAGTGACCACTTCGTAGATACCGTCCACGGTATCGAGCTTGCGCTGGATGCCTGCTTCCCACGTGCTGAGACGGAAGCGCTCAGCCAGCAGGCGATAAACACGGGCCAGATAAGTATCGCCCACCAGCTTGAGGGCATTGGTGGAACGCTCGAACAGCGTCGCTGCCTCCACGCTCATCTCGCCCAGAACCCTTTGGGCCTGCGTCGGGCCGTGCCAGGCAAAGTAGCGGCGGTTCTTGATGTTCACCTGCTTTTCGGCCTCACCCAGGATGGCATCAAGCCGATCATCGATATGCCGGAGTTCCAGTAGTTGCAGGTTGGCGAATTCGATGGCCTGCAACGTCTCTTCACAATCATGATCGCGCAGGATGGCTGCACCCCAGTCGGGAAGGAAGAGATCGTCAGGCGTGTAGCTGAGCTTCAGCCGCAAGGCATCGGCGATCTCATCTTCACTCAGCTTCTGTTCTTCCAGGCGAAGGACATTGCCCAGCCAGGCACTCTGATCCTGCAGCCAGTCTTTGGCAGTTCTCGGGTCTGGTGTGATCTGGAAGACGAAGTACTCTTCTACGACGGTGTCGTGCCAGACAGGTGTACGAATGGCGGGCTTCAGGCGTTGATACAGTGGTATCAGGCTACTTCGGGCGATGGCGACAATCTGAAGTGGATCCGCCAGCCAGCCGGCCAGCTTGACCATGCTCTCGGAGCTCAGCGTGAAGGGGACGTTGAGATCGAGACTCACCGCAGCAAAGTCGAACAAGGTGACAACTGCTTCGGCACGGCAATCCCCTATTTCAGGCAGCGACAGCCTGACGTCAGGCAAGGTAATACGCAACGGCGCGGGATGGAAATTGAACGAACTGGGAGTACGCCGTCGTCGCGGCAGCACATGCAACTCCGCAGGCTGAAGTTGCCGAGCTGCATCCAGATCGATGGCTTCACCCCAATCGAATGCGACGAAAGCATGCAGGATGCCACTGTGTGTTGCTGCCTGGCTCATGGGGATATCTTACGAAGGCTTCTTCTTCGCAGGTGTCTTCTTCGTAATTCCCAATCGGGGACAGAACGATTGCATCGTGCATTCCTCGCACCTGGGCTTCCTGGCATCGCAGACCTGCCGACCATGGAAGATCAGCCGATGACCAAGGATCGTCCACTCTTCAGGTGGAAAGAGTTGCATCAGATCCTGTTCGATCTTTTCCGGGGTATTCAACTTCGTCAGCCCAAGCCGGCGACTCAGTCGATGCACATGGGTATCGACGACCATACCGGGAATGCCGAAAGCGTTGCCGAGCACAACGTTGGCTGTTTTGCGACCGACGCCCGGCAACTTCGTCAGCGCATCGAGATCGGCTGGCACCTGCCCTCCATATTCCTTCACCAAGGCCTGTGAGCAGGCGATGATGTTCTTTGCTTTGTTGCGGAAGAACCCGGTCGATTTGATGTAGTTCTCCACTTCACCTAACTCCGCAGCGGCGAAAGCTGCGGGATCGGGAAAGCGAGCGAAGAGGGCGGGAGTGATCTTGTTCACCATCTTGTCGGTACACTGAGCCGAGAGGATGGTGGCGATCAATAGTTGAAAAGGCGACCGATGCTCCAGTGCACAATGGGCATCCGGGTATAGCTTCGCAAGTGCCAGCGAGATCTTCTTTGCCTGCTGGAGCCGAGCGGGAGTGGGCTTGGGCATGCGTCCTCGCTAAGGCTTGTTGCCAACGAGACTTTGCAGTTGTTCCACGGGAATGTTTGCCGGGACAGTCTCGTGCAGTATCACATGCACCTTGTTATCACGACGATACGTGATGGGCAGTACCTGCACATCGGGAATGGCTTGCTGCAACTGACCAAGGAATGATGCCAGTTCCGAGTAGGTTACCGAGACCAGCACGAGTTCGTCCTTCTGCAGCGCTGCTCTGGATTCCAGAACTTTTGTCGGCAACGGGCCGTCTACCCGGGAGACCATCAGCACCTGGCGATCGCAACAGGCATGGATATCACCCAGGTCATTGGAGGTGGTGGCGTTCGTCACCATCACGATTGGCCCGGAGGCCGGCAGGTACTTGGAGTTCTCAATACCCACGGAGTAGCTTCGCAGTGAACGGAGCCAGATACTGGTGCGTTCAAACAGATCGGGCAACTGCTTGACGAGGAGCCAGAGGACAAGGAACGAAAGCAGAGTGCCACCGAGGAAGAGATAGGCAGGCAGGTTCTGATTGTCGTAGACCTTCGGAGTAGGCTTGTCGGCGGCACGGATATAGAAGTACTTGGTATCCTTACCACTCGATTTGCTGACGATATTGCAGGTGCTGATCTTCACTTTATCACCAATGCTGACCCCCTTGCCACGGTGAATGATGGCAAGCATCGGTTCGCCATCCTGGTGACCCGGGGTGTAGTTGTCAGGCAAAGCACCGGGCCGTTCAGCTTGATCGGAGCAGACGCTGAATATCAGCTTCTCCCTGGGAATCTTCTCACCTGCTGGCAGTTGCGAAGGATCGACATTGCTTATCTCAAATCCATCCGTCTCTATGCTACCTGGTGGCTCCAGTCGTACGAGATACCCTTCGGCCCCTGCTACTTCCCTCGTGGGAACCTCGGGCGCCAGGCCGACGGCATGCATGCCGTTCTGTAGAGCCCAGAAGAGGAACGAGGCGAGGATGGCACCAGTCACGTTCAGGAAATTGCTGGCGGCAATAGTCGCCCCTTTGCCTCCCTTGGGTGCCCGGAACTGCAGCATCGTATACATCGGCAGCACATAGAAACCCGAGAAGAAGCCGATCGCCATCAGGCTGATAATCAAGCCGATGTCGCCAACGGAACTGTGCATCAGCACGAACAGAGCACCCAGGAAGCTGAAGACAGCCATGCCGAGCGTACCCACGGTGACCATGCCCAGTTCGAGCTTGCCACCAGAAAGAAACCCGGCCAAGGGGCTGCCGATGCCGATGCCGAGCGCCACCGAGGCAACCACGAGGCTGGTTTTGAGTTCCGACCAGATCGGGTTCTGTGATTCACCGTGCATGTACATCACACCACGCATGTAGACGGTCATGAAGGTGAAGAAAGCAATGGAGCAGAGCGCAGTCCTTCGGCTGGCCAGGCTGAAGAGCATCTTCAGGCTGCTGCCAAGCGGAGCATAGAGCTTGAGTGGATTCCACCCCGGGAACTGAGCGCTGGGATTCGCAGGCTTCATGGGAAGAATCAACAAGCTGCACAACGAGCCGAAGATGGAGGTGCCTACCAGGAAGTACCCGATAACGACTTCGTTACCCTTGAAGAACTTTTCATCCGAGAGGATACCACCGCTGGCTGTCCCCAGGATGACCGCGAGGAACGAAGCTGATTCGACCAGTCCG
>CAYPJB010000342.1:0-5237 GCA_964410845.1 uncultured Bacteroidales bacterium
AACGGCGGAAGAGCAACTGCAGCATCGTCCGCCTATCGTGACTGTGATGGGCCACGTCGATCATGGTAAAACCAGCTTGCTCGATCGCATTCGTGAGAGCAACGTGGTGGCCAGCGAAGCGGGTGGCATCACTCAGCACATTCGTGCCTGGAAGGTCAATCACGGTGGCAAGGACATCACCTTCCTCGATACGCCTGGCCATGCTGCCTTCACCCAGATGCGTGCACGTGGCGCCAACGTGACCGATATCGTGGTGCTCGTTGTTGCAGCCGATGACGGCATCATGCCACAGACCGATGAAGCCATCAGCCACGCCAAGGCTGCTGGTGTTCCCATCATCGTGGCGATCAACAAGGTCGATCTGCCTAACGCCAATATGAACCGAACTCGTCAGCAGCTCTATTCCAAGGAATTGATCCCTGACGATATGGGTGGCGATACGCCGTTCATCGAAACCGTTGCCAGCAGCAAGGAACGTGCTCGCGGCATCAATGAATTGCTGGACATGATCCTGCTCGTTGCGGAAATGAAGGATCTGAAAGCTGATCCGAATCGTGCAGCGACGGGTACCTGTCTCGAAGCCCGAGTCAATGGCGACGAAGGCGTGGTTGCCAACTTCCTGGTTCAGGATGGAACACTGCACCGCGGCGATACCATCCTCTGCGGCACTACGTTTGGTCGTGTCCGTCAGATGGTGAGCGATCTGGGCCAGCCGCTCGAAGAAGCAGGCCCATCGACGCCGGTTCGCGTCATTGGTCTCGATGATGCTCCGGAAGCGAGCGATAAATTCTACGTGGTGGACGATATTGCTCAGGCACGCGAGATTGCAGCAGAACGCTTCCAGAAACAGCGTGATGCTCTTACCATCAAGAAAAGTACCTTCCGTCTGGAAGACTTGGGCAAGGCCAAAGCTACTGAACTGAAGATCATCCTCAAGGCGGATGTGAAGGGCTCGATCGAGGCCATCAAGAAGGATCTTGAAAAGCTGACTCACGACGAAGTTCGCATCAAGCTGTTGCATGCAGCTGTTGGTGGCATTACCGATAGTGATGTTCAACTCGCCCTGGCTTCACCGGAAGATACGCTCATCATCGGTTTCAACGTCGTCCCCGACGATGATGCCCGCCGTCTGGCAGATGAGAAGAACATCCAGATGAAGATGTACGACATCATCTACAAGCTTTCCGACGATCTGAAGCTGGCCCTGGAAGGCAAGCTGAAGCCGAAGGAAGAGGTAATTCACCTTGGTCGTGCAGTGGTACGCGATACGTTCAAGATCAGCCGAGTGGGCACCGTGGCTGGCTGCCATGTGACTTCCGGTGTCATCGAGCGATCCGCTAAGATCCGTCTTATCCGCGATGGTGTGGTGATCTATCCACCACCCGAACGTACCGCCTCGCTCGATTCGCTCAAACGTCACAAGGATGACGCCCGCGAAGTGCGAGAAGGCTACGAGTGCGGCATCAAGATCGCAGGCTTTGACGATGTGAAAGCTGGCGACGTCATCGAGGCGTTCAAGGTGGAGCAGGTGCAGCGCACGTTGTAACAGTTTCTTGCGAGAGTGTTTTCATCGGTTAACTTTGGTGTAAAGCCTATCAAGAAGACGTTGTGCGAAATGCATGACGTCTTTTTTGTCATTAACAGATATGCAATCGTCTTGCTCTGGTCACTAGATGGCACTGTCTCTCATCGTTTGATCATTCCGGCATTCCTTTCAAGACTCTAGTTGCATTCAGTCAGTGCGGAGATTAGTATTCATCGGTTGATTGAATTGGAACTTTCCTGTCGACGGTGAGGTATTCATCGTTGTTGATGTTGTCAGTGATCACTTCTACTGCAGAGGATGTTTCAATGCTTCGTAAAATCTGGATGCGTTCGTTGGCAATCACGGTAGCTACGGCACTGGTTGGCAATGTGATGGCTGATGATGGAAAAACAACGTTCGCGATACCACTCACACCAGCAGTACCTGCAACCGAAGCCAAGGAAGTTAACAAGGAAAAGGAAGCCGTCAAGGCGACACCTACTCACGAGAAGTTGGCCGAGATCAAGATCAAGGCTAAGCATCCAGGCAATACCCTGCAGACGCTTTGCTCCGACAGCAAAGGCAACGTTCTTGCTATCGTGGGGCCGAGTCGATACAGCGACCCATCATCCAAAAAGGCAAACAGCGAAGTCCAGGTCTTCGATCGAGATGGTAAAGCAGTTCACAGCTTTGATCTCGATTTCACCGGCCAAGCCATCAGTGCAGGCCCTGATGGGAGAATCTATATCGCTGGCGATGCTCACATTGCTGTCTTCGAAGCGGATGGCAAGCTCATCAAGAAAGTGGAATTGCCTCACATTGCCAAGCTGAGTGCCAACAAAGAACAGATGAAGAAAGATGCAGAAGCGCAGATCAAGATGGAGAAGCAGTCCTTCGAGCAGTCGATCAAGCAGATCAAGGACATGAAGAAGAAACTGGAAGACAAGAAGGATGAAGATCGGAGTGCACGCGATAAACAGATGATCAAGCAGTATGATTCCATCCTGGAATCGTATAAGCAGCAGGACGACTATTACAGCAAACGAACCGTGGAGAGTGTCATTACGGAAACCCTGACCCGCCTGCGTTTTATCAACTCAGTTGCGGTCAGCGATAAAGATGTTTACATCGTCTGTGGCGAATCGAAGGGATATGGTTTTGCGATCTGGCGTATGAACAACCAGTTCGAAGATCCCAAACAGGTAAAGGGCAACCTGAGCGGATGTTGTGGTCAGATGGATCTTTGCTGCGAAGGTGACAACCTGATCGTGGCCGAGAACACCATCAAGAAGTTCGCCCGATACAGCCGGGACGGAAAGGCACTCGGCAAGTGGGGCAAGGCTGGTGATAAAGATGTGGAAGGTTTCGGTGGTTGCTGCAATCCTGCCAACGTCCGTGCCAGTGCCAAGGGAGATATCTACACCTCCGAATCGGAAGGCATTATCAAACGGTTCAATTCCAGTGGTGAATTCCAGGGCGTCGTTTTCAAGGTGCCTGTCAGCGGCGGCTGTAAGAATGCTCCCATCGCCATGACACCCGATGATGAACGCATCTTCTTTGGCGACGCCATGGGCAACAAGATTGTCATCCTCGCCAAGAAGAAGGTAGTGGTGTCGAAATAGAGTGAGAGTTGTTTGTTGTTGGTTGACAAACCAACAACAAACAATCATCAACGAACAACTTTGAAACCATCAAAAACAACTGAGGTGGCTACCATGAGAATAATCGCGTGCTTGCTGTTATCTTCACTTATTCTGGCTTCAGGAATCAACATCAAGGCCAGTGAAAAAGCTACCCTCACGATGATCGTGATGGATCCACTGGCTGCACCACTTTCCTGTGATTGCGTGAAGGGTTATGCCCAGCGTGATTACGAGAAACTGGCCAAGTATCTGGAGCAGCAGATGGGTGTGCCGGTGCAGGTGCACTTTGCTGAAACGCTGTCAGCAGCCCTTGAACGCAAGACCCAGGGCAAGGCGGATATCATCATCGGCAAACACTCCGTCATCGCCAACCAGGGGCCAGCGAACAAACTCAAACTACAGCCTATCGCATCCCTCAGTGGCAAGGATGGCAGCATTACGCAAACCGGGCTGTTTGTCGTGCCTTCGAAAGACCCTGCTATCACGATCATCGATCTGAAAGGCTACAAGATCTTCTTCGGCTCTACGGACTGCGATGAAAAGTACCAGGCTGCACTTCACTTGTTCAAAGACAATGAAGTAGTTCTCGCGCCAGATGTAAAACACGAAAACTGTGCTGCTTGCAGTGATGGTGCAATTGCCATTCTTGATCTCCACAAGAATGGTATCAAGGCAGCAGCAGTCATCTCCAGTTATGCCAAGCCACTGCTCGAAGGTTGTGGCACGATCAAGAAGGGGGATCTTCGTGTGGTTGGCGAAACGGATCCAGTTCTCTTCGTGACAGCCTATGTCAATGAAGCACTGCCCACTGCTGAACGTCATCGTCTGCAGCAGGCGCTTCTGGCGATGAACAAGAATGAAAGCTTGCTCACCGCGCTCGAGAGCAAGAACGGTTTCGTAGCCTACCAGGAGCCTGCTAAAAAAAAGTAACTGATGCGACTATCGGATGGACGAACTGGCGTGGCCCTCATCGTGATGGCCACGTTTTGCATTTGCCATCGTCGTTACAGAAGGAGCCCAAGGTACAGTGGAAGGCATTGCTGGGCAGCCTGGGGCTGGGGGGAATTGCTGCGACGAGTGAATATGTCCTGGTGACTGAACGGGGGCTGAACGATACCTTCGATGTCTTCCGCTGCCTGAGTGCAGAAACAGGAAATGAACTCTGGGCTTACCGGCATCCTGCACCGGGGCAATTGGACTATGGTGCATCGTCGCGAGCAACACCCATCATTGTGGGTGACCTTGTGTATTTCTACGGGGCTTTCGGGCATCTGCATTGTCTGGAACTGAAGACGGGAAACATTGTCTGGCAGATCGATGCCAGGCAGGAGTTCAAGGTGGAAGAGAAGCTGGCCTGGGGCCTGTGTGGTACACCGTTATTGGTGGATGACAAGTTGATCTTTGCCCCAGGCAGCCCGGAAGCATCCATCGTGGCGCTCGAAGCCAAGACGGGGAAAATACTATGGAAAGCCCCAGGGGAACCGGCATCATATGGTTCGCTCAACCTCGGAATTCTGGGTGGCAAACGGCAGATCGTCGGCCATGACGCGAGTTCGCTGGGGGGCTGGGATGTGCAAACAGGGCAACGATTGTGGACACTCAAGCCGAAGAAGGAAGGGGATTATAACGTACCTACGCCCATCATCTACGATGGCAAACTGCTGGTCACTACCGAGAACAACGGTACCAGGCTCTATGGTTTTGACTCGTCAGGCAAGATCATACCAGTGCCTTTGGCTGTGAACATGGAGTTGGCGTCAGAAACGCATACACCCGTGGTGGTAGGTGATCAACTCTATGCCATCTGGAAAGACATGTACTGCCTGGATTTGAAGAACGGTCTGAAGCAACACTGGATGAAAGAGGATGATGCCTTTGCCTCGCATACCAGCATCGTTGCGAGTCAGGATCGATTGCTGATCACCACCTCCGAAGGAGAGGTTATCCTGCTGGCTGCGAATCCAATGGAATTTCAGTTGCTGGGACGGATGAAAGTCTTTGCTGATGAGAAGGGGCTTTTCTCGCATCCAGCCCTGGTGGGCAGGCGGCTCTTCTTGCGCAGCAGTAAC
>CAYPJB010000343.1:0-5195 GCA_964410845.1 uncultured Bacteroidales bacterium
TTGATCAATCTCCGCCAGCGACAGACGAAAGCTCCTTCCGTAGTTTGCCTGCACTTCTTGTCGTGTCAGACACTGTTCACCATGATGTGCTCGCTGCAGATCGACCAGGAGTGCTGCCCACACCAGGGGGAAGCTGCAGATGCGAGGCAGATGGGCCAGGAGTTCACCCTGAATTTCCACCCGAGCTAATTTCGGAAACAACACTGCCAGGAGTCCCAATCGCCCCAGCCACTGGAACGCCAGTTGACGTGCTGGGTGAACCAGCATCTTCTTGAGTTCCTCGGTGATGCGTTCGATGCTGACCTGGGTGATATCATGCCGCATCGAACGGATGGCCTCTGCCGTCTGATCTTCCAGCGTGAAACCCAGGCGACCGACGAATCGAACGGCACGCAGCATTCGCAGCTTGTCTTCTTCAATACGTTTGTGTGGGACACCGATCGCTCGGACGATTCGTGCCTGAAGATCAGCCTGCCCGCCAACGTAATCAATCACCTGCTCAGCTACCGGATCATAGAAGAGGCCGTTGATAGTAAAATCGCGGCGCTGTGCATCTTCTTCCGGGGTGCCGTAACGAACCGAGTCTGGATGCCTGCCATCGCTGTAATGGCCATCGCTACGGAAGGTGGCTACCTGCACGTGGACGCCTGGCGATTTACCCAGTATTTCGATCACGCCGAATTGAGCGCCGATGGCCAGTGAACGGCGGAAGAGTTGTTGTACCTGTTGGGGGCTGGCATCCGTGGCGACGTCATAATCATGCGGAGTCTGATTCAGGAGCATGTCTCGTACGCAGCCGCCGGCCCAGAGTGCCGTGAAGTCTGCCTCACGCAGACGTTTCACTATCTCCAGGGCGAACTGCTGCATGCTCGTCGGCATGTCTCCAGATGGCGAGTTGATTGCGGCCATACCTCCGTACATCCCATTGTTCAGGTTCAGGCAGTAACCCCGGATCGTAATCATCATCGGTCTGAAGCACAACCACAGACCCGGGTGCCACCTTGGTTCGAATCTCCGTCACCATCCATTGGATCGAGCCGAGATGCTCTTTGATATCGGTGTATGGTGGACCGAGGAAGTAATTAGCAGGTTCCTTCGGGAAGGCTCCCTTCTCAATCCATCGATACGCATCCACCTGCAGTACGCGAGTTCGATCATTGACACCAAACGTCTTGGAATGCTTGAGGATGGCCTGCACGGAGAGGCCATCTTTTTCAATAAAGGTGGCCAGCTTGGCACCACGGCTCAGGGCTTCCAGGCCTACCGCTCCGCTGCCTGCGAAGATATCGAAGAACGGGCGGTCGGGGATGTCGTTCACAAGGATGTTGAAGAGTGCGCCGCGAGCACGGTCCGACATGGGCCGGAGTTTCGGGTCGAGCTTCACTTCAATCTTTCGGCCTCGCAGGTCGCCGGCGATGATTCTGATGCGATAGAGCAATTCTGAAGTCCTGAGCAATAATCCGGAAGTAACTCACCATGCTATTCTAAGAGACTGGAGGCTCAGACGGTAGCGGCTTAATATCAGGTTCGATAAAGCCAGTTCTCGCTTCGGCGCTGAACAGCCTCTCTCTCGTGTAATAGGCCAAGACTGCTGACAGCGTACGATCAAAGAGTAAGGTGTACTTCGCTTCCAATTCTGCAAAATGCTTCACACCACTTTGTCTGGCATCGGCTACCAGTCTCATGAAAGCTACCGTGATCGTCTCATGATAGGCCCCTTCTTTTTTCAGCACCGCATTGTTGTAACGCTGAATCCCTCGCCGAACACTCTCCAGTGCCTCGTCAAAGGGATACCTGTCCAGTTGCAGCCATGCCAGTCGAACATGGGCCGTATGCGTCCAGGACGCTGCAGGCAGTGTGCAACTCTCGAAGGCCAGAAGGAAGTCTGCATCGTTGAGGTACATCTGCTGCTCGCGAAACCTGGTAATCGACACTTAAGAGATGAAGCAGACAGCGTACAGGTTCGTTCCAAAAAGCAACAAGCGGCATGAAGTCTCATGCCGCTTGTTGCACTATCGCTGGGGAAGAAATTACTTCTTCTTTTCTTCCTTCTTGGGGGCAGCTGCACCAGCTGCGGGGGTTGCTGCTGCTTCCTCACCTTCAGCTGCCTTCGCCTTCTTCGGCTTCTTCAGCAGGACCTTTTGTACGCGGGTCTTGGGGATGCCATAGGGGCTCATCCCGTCTACCCATTTATCCAATTCCTTCATCTTGGTGATACGCTCTACACGCGTAAGAACACTACGCACCTGAACGATGCCACTTTTCCGCTTCAAGCTCTTGTCGATAGACATAGTTACATTCCGGTCTGTTTACCTTAGGCTAGTTACAATAAGACAATCGTGTGTACTGGCAAGAGGGTTGCGGTTTTCCTGCTGTTTTCTTCATCGTTCCAGCTAGAATAGTGGCCTTTCCAAGGATTTGGCATGCAGCGAGCACGTACTTTATTCGCCCTCTCCGCCCTCATCGCACTGGCATGGACTGCCTGCCTCATCTACCTGGTGAAGACTGCTGCAGACCCCATTGTCGTTTCAGCTCCCCAGATACATTTCGCTACTTTTATTATTGTCGGCAATGTCACCCTCGAAAATGGTGAGGCCAAGGTCGTCGTGGCCAAAGTCGTTAAAGACACTGTCTATCTGGTTCGTCAACAAACGGTACCCAAGGAAATCCGCATCAAGGCCTGGCCTGCAAAGCTGAACATTGACGCACAACCGCTGCTCTTGCCTCTTCTTAAAGTCCCAGGCGACGAAGCCACCTTTGAACTTGCTCCCATACCTGTGCCGCAAGGCTTCTTCGATCCCCGCATCTATCCCTATACGGATAGTGTCCGACTTCAGCTGGAACGGATCCTCGGACGATAATCGTACTCTGAGAACATTTACGTCAAGTCGAATGGCACTTACGTAATGCCGCACGGTTGGCACACTGCTTGCACTGTAATAATGCAGGTTTCTTTGATTTCTTTTATCGAAGGAGGTGTGTATGGTCCTCGATACCATGGTAAATGAGCTGCATGTGCAGCGCAAGACGCCAGCATCGAACCGTCCATCCAATCCACGGAGAATTGCCGAACTCCAAGGACATGTGGAAAAGGTGCAACATGAGGATGGATTCCTCCAGTTGCGTTTCGGCAAAGAACCGGGGGATTATCTCATTTTCCATGTCCCGCCTGGTTGTCATATCCACCGTGCTGGCGAAGCGTTACCACTCAATGATGTTCAATTCTGCGACAGTGCCGTAGTCCGCTATCATCGACATCCTCGTTTTGATCTGGAACTGGCGCAGGAAATCGAACTGAACTAAGTGGCAATGTCTCTCACGAAAGTGCATCCAGGCGATGCACTTTTTTCGTTGGTGTGCCCAGAAACCACGCAGGACTGAGTATCAATAACTGTTACAAGCAGCACTACACCCAAACCTTGATCAAGTCTTTTAATTCTGCAGGCAGCTTCCGCTCCAGATATCTCGTCACCTGCTCTGGGTGATACCGGGTACTAAAGTGGGAGACAATAATCTTTTCATTCCGGAACCGGTCAGCTCTCTCGATGAAGTCATCCAGATGCATGTGGCCGAACTTATGGATCTTGTCCTTGCGGTGCTTGGGGAGAATGAAGCTCATCTCCGTGATGAGCACCTTCACCCGATAGAGTTCAGGAGTACCATCCAGGCCAGCCGGGCTGGTATCGCCGGTATAAGCCACGATGGGTGTCCGGATTTCGTGCGTCACGGGCGTGCCAGCTAATCGAATATCACGGATTTGTTCACCCGTGAGATGGCGATACTCATCCTTCAGCTTGTTGCGGCGATCCCAGACAAGGTACCCGACCGATGGCACGGTATGGACTGTGGGGAACACGGTCATGACATGTTCGCGTCCCATGGCAATCTCTTCGCCAGGCTGCACGCCGTGAAGTTCGCAAGCCATGCGGCCACGATCCAGCCGCTGCCAGACCATCAACAGCCGCTTGACATCTTCCAGGTTCTCGGAAGACAGGTAGATGATGGGTGGCTCCATCTTCATCATCCGCCGCCGGGCAATATAGACAGGCAGTGCAGCCAGGTGATCGAGGTGCGCATGGGTAATGAACCACTGGGGCATGGTCATGAAATCCCAAGGCTGCGCACCGAGGTCGAAGCCCAGCTTGAGTTCAGGAATACGCCAGTAACTCTGCACCGCGGCACGAGAGTACCCTTCGATCGTCAGATCGCCAACTTTCAGGGAGTGGAACGGTGCGTTATCAACCATGGAATTAATATCAGCCCAAGTTCAATAGAAGAATCATCCTATGATGGAGAAGCCAGCAAGCGAGTGGGTTCACCTCATACTCCCTTCTTACCGAGGGGAAGAAGGGGACCAGGCACACGATGGAAAATCTCCCCCTTGCAGCTCTGCAGTCGATCACCTGAGTATTGCTGATAGCGTGCAGAAATGGCTTCAATCAGTAATTCGCTACTTCTTCGCTTTAGCCGCTTCAAGATCATTCGCACGATCACAGGTTGAAACACCGCATCAGGTTGAAAGTAAGGTAGCCAACCAGGCTCTGCCTGAGGATCAAGGCAAATGATTGTACCGCGTTTCATATTCATGCCCACGCGATGCCAGGGGCCTTGCTGTATGACGAGCGTACCGGACTGCATGTCATAAGCTGCTTCCTCAATGGCTTGCTTTACCAGGATCAGACCGCGTCGACATCGAAAACCGGCCCGTGGACCTGCATTGCCTCCAACGTGAATTTCGCCATCGGACATTCCGTCAAAAGAATCAGGCGCGGGGCCGCCGAGTTCACTGCCCACATCGTCCGACACCTGGATGAGGCCGCCACGCATTCCTGCCCCCAGGCGATGGCCTGCGGAACCATCGATCATCATCGTGCCACCACTCATCTGCAAACCGGCGTAATCGCCTGCATGGCCATCCACACAGATGCGACCTTCTTTCATCCCCCTGCCAAGGTAAAGGTAGTTTTCATTGCCAGGTAGCGACCAGCTTGATTGATAATCACCTTCAAGTCGGAACAGATCATCCCAACGATACTCGTGGTTGCCAATGTTCAACTTGTTGGCACCGAGATCGCGAACTGATGCACCTTCCCAGCGTTCGGGGAGAAGTGGGCTGGCATCCATCGTCCCCACAGGCGGCTCATCACGCTTCCAGCGAAAGTGAAGTGGTAAGGTCATGGCTTACCTCGAATGAT
>CAYPJB010000344.1:0-3230 GCA_964410845.1 uncultured Bacteroidales bacterium
TCCACCTTCGTCGCTTCGGGCAAGTTGCAGGCATTGCCTTCGTCGGTGTCAATGTGGATTTCGAGCTTTGAGTTCTTGTCAACCCGGCAGAGCAGGTTCTCGAGAACGATCGGGCAGTTGCTCACTACCCTCATGTTCATTCGATCACCCTGCTTGACGCCGTAGTATTCTGCATCGCTGGGGTGCATATGGACGTGCCGTTCAGCACGAATCACACCTGCTTTGAGTTCGATCATCCCCTTAGGACCCATGATCCAGCAGCCGGGCGTTTCATGATGGTTGCCGGAGGGGCGTACCGGGGCATCGATGCCGAGCGAAATGGAATCGGTGAAAGCGAGTTCGACCTGCGAGAAATCGCGGCATGGCCCGAGGATGCGCACATTCGGGATCATCCGCTGGCGGGGACCAATCACGGTCACCACTTCTTCCGCGGCGAATGCCCCCGGTTGATAGAGATCTTTCATCGGAGTCAGCTTGGCACCAGGACCGAAGAGTTCTTCGACATGAGCTGGCGTCAAATGGACATGACGGGCCGAGATGTTGGCCACGATGCGTGGCTTGCCTGGTTCCACTGGTACCGGAGCGGATGACGAACCGACGTGTTTCTGCAACGCAGAACGCACCAGTCGCTCGATCAATGCCCGGTCCACCGTCAGTGACGGCACCTTCATCGCCACTGTTGCACTCATCCCACAGTCTCCTTGGGTTCGCCAGCTACGATGAGCTGCACCCCTTGTTCCTGAATCCAGTGGCGGGCTGCAGGAGTGATCCCCGCATCCACCACCATGGTATCGATGTCACTGAGCGGACAGAGCAGTGTGAGGGCATGCCGCCCGATCTTGCTCGCATCCGCCAGAATAATGGCTTCATCAGCACTGCGAAGCATGGCCCGCTGCGTTTCCACCAGCAGCAGGTTGTGATTGAACAGCCCCCGTTCCGTCACGCCATGACAACTCAGGATGGCCTGCGACACATGGATCTGCTTGAGCTGTTCCACCGTCGATGGCCCGAGAGCCACGCCCGTCCGTGGATAGATGAACCCGCCGAGCAGAATGACGTCTGGCTCTTTGCTCTGCGACAGCAGGTTGGCGATGGGCAGACTGTTGGTCACCACTTGTAATGGCCGACCGATCAGCAGCTTGGCCAGTTCCAGCGTTGTCGTTCCTGCATCAAGCAGAATCGAGGAGCCATCGGCAATCCGACTGGCCATCACCTGGGCGATCAGTCGCTTTTCCGCGACAGCCGTCCCGACCCGATCCTCCAGAGCAGGCATCGATTCGAGTGCAGGCAAAGCCGGCATCAACCGAGCGCCACCATGGGTTCTTTTCAGCAGTCCCTGCTGATCCCAGAACTCCAGATCACGGCGAAGAGTCGATTCGGAAGCGTGCAGCTCGGTCGCAAGGTCTGCCAAAGCGACAAAACCCCGATCTTTGACAAGCTCCAACACTTTTTGACGACGTTCTTCCACCAGCACAGTCATCTTCCTGCAAAAACAGGCTGTATACTTCCCATGTATCCCATCTTACTGACTGATACTGATAACTATCAAGCGTATTCTTCCAATTTATTCCAAATAATTCCAGATACGTGCAATAACCTCCGAAATCGAGTAGTATGCCTTCATCGCAAGAGGGCACTCCCATGCAAGAAGCCAAACTGTTCAACTGGTCGAAGCTGCCAACTGATGCACCAATGCCTTTACTGAGCCGCAAGCGAGTGATAGGCGAGAAGATGATGATCTCAGAACTTGTCCTGCAACCGGGCTGCACCGTGCCGGTACATCATCACGAAAATGAACAGTTCAGTTGTGTGCTACGCGGGCATTTGCGATTTACCGTACTCGATGCAACAGGTGTAGTGAGCACGGTGGAGGTGCGTGATGGCGACGTGTTGCATCTGCCATCGCATGTCCCCCATGGCGTGGTTGCCATCGAAGAGACATTGGTCCTAGACTTGTTCAGCCCACCCAGTGCCAAGACGGGGATTGATCAACGAGAGAAATGATATCTGAGCACTCAAGACTAATTATGCCGCCCTGCCCTTCACTGCAAACCCCAACCGACGTTCTGCTTCCAGTTCTTCCAGACTGTACTCTGCGGCCTTCTTCCTTCTGGCCCGTTTGCCCAGATATATCTGGATCATCGTGGTGAATAGCACCATGCCACCGAAAGCTCCATGTACCGCCAGTGACTGATCCTTCAGCCACTGCATCGCTGGGAAGACTTTCTGCTGTTCCCCATACGCCAAACCACCATAAACACAGAGCAGCGCTCCGATGATGGAAGTCAGTAGCACCACACAAAAGCGATAGAAGAGCACACTGAAAAGCCCACCAGCACAGATGCAGATCGCAGGAATGGCATAAGGAGGAGCCAGTCGCTTCATCACGTACCAGCAACCCAGACCATAGGCGAGAAAAAGCCCTACCCTGGCGAGCGAAAGCGACAGACACCCCGCCGCTGCCGCCAGGAGCACCCCTGCCACCATCGGCTGCTGAATACCCCACGCACCGGCTTGTTTCAGGCCAATCACGCCTGCAACCATGCTGATCGATATCGTCAGCCAGAACCGATGCCAACGCCAACCAGTGAGCGCCAACAGAAGCCCCACCCCGAAGAGCACCAGAAGTGCAGGCATGGGCAGGTCGAGAATATCCGTCAGAAACTCAGGCGTAATGATAGCCATGCCTGGCAGATAGCTGATCTGTCTTGGGCTGTCAAGCCACACCTGATTTACCGTTTGTGATCCAAGACTACTTCTTCCGGATTATCGTTGCTTTTCACATGCTACTGGACAAAATAACCCTCTACGAGCAACTGGAGTTTATTTCATGATCAAGAGAATCTGGGTAGTACTGAGCATTGCCTTCCTGCTTCCTTTTGACCTCTCAGCAGAAGATTCTTCCAGGAAGGTCGCCGCTCCTGCGGCTCCACGTCAGGCAGCCCAGAATGATCGCCCGGCAGACCGTGAAGGCATTCGCGCTACCGTGAAAGCACTGGCTGCTGCGTTCGAAGCAGGTGATGCCTCCGCGATTGCAGCATTGATGACTGAAGGTGCCGAGTTGCAAGCTGAGGATGCGCCTGCTATCCGTGGACGACAAACCATCCAGGAAGCTCTTAAACAACAGTTTGAGAAGAAACACAAACAGAAAATTGTCGTTGAACCAGAATCACTACGCTTCATTTCACGCGATACTGCCATCGAAGAGGGTCACCTGCGCACCTCCCAGC
>CAYPJB010000344.1:3330-5191 GCA_964410845.1 uncultured Bacteroidales bacterium
CGCTTCATTTCACGCGATACTGCCATCGAAGAGGGTCACCTGCGCACCTCCCAGCATCAGCAAGCCTGGGTCACCAAGCGTTACAGCCTGATGTTTGTACGGGAAGATGGCAAATGGCTTATTGCTACTCTCAGCGAATCCACCAGTGAACAAGCCCCGCTTCGAGATCTTGAATGGCTCATTGGCAGTTGGCAAGCCAAGCGTGATGATCTCTCCATCGAGAACACCTACGAATGGGTAGGCAACAAAGCATTTATCCGGGGAAACATTGTCACCAGGCAGAAAGATCGAACCATCAATGCCATGCAGGTAATTGGCCTTGATCCCAGGACTGGCTCTCTTCGCATCTGGATCTTTGAATCGAATGGCATCTTTGCTCAAGGCACCTGCCATCGTGACGAGAACGCCTGGATCTTTGAAACCGCTGGCGAGACACCCGATGGTGCCTCTGTCTCTGCAAAGAACATCCTTTTCCATGTCAATGCAGACACGATGACCTGGCAACCAGTGCAACTACGGATGGGCAACGAACAGATCGCTGATTTGCCCCCGATCAAAGTCACCCGCGTGAAGAAGTAACTACCTCACCTATAACGCACACTGCAAGGATACTTCCATGAAACGCCTATTCCTGCTGCTTGCTCTTTTGTCTCTTGTCGGCTGGCTCACCCCCGAACTTCTCGCCCAGCGAGGCGGCCGGGGCGGTGGAGGCGGACAGCGTAGCTTCGGTACTGGCTATGGCGGAACCATGCGCACTGGCTACGGTGGCGGTTACGGCACCGGCTATGGTTATGGTGGCGGATTTGCCGGTGGACTCGGAAACGCTTTCTCTCCTATGGGATCTTTTGCTTCCATGGGACAGCGAGGCTACACAGGCTATGGCAGCGGGCCGAACACAGGTTTTGGTGGAACTGCACGAACTGGCTACGGCAATCGCTCAGAAATGGGCTATGGCCCCGGCCTCGGACAAGCTGGCACCGGCTCAGCTCTGGGTTACCAGCAGGCAGGCACAGGCTTCGCCCGTGGCGCAGCCGGATCTAATATGGCTGGTCGCGTTGGATCTTCCGGAACACCTCGCACGGGTGCTGTCGGTACCTATCATCGAACCAACACTGAGTTGGCTGGGCAAGCAGCGGGCATCCGCGATGGCTTCCGCAACTACAACACTTTCAATCGTGAATGGTATAACCGATACCCGCGTGCCTGGTATCCCGTTGCCTGGGGACCATGGACAGCATGGAGTTACATGAACTGGGCAACGCTCTCGGCATTCACCAGTTACCCGGACACGCTCACGTACTACGACTACGGCACTTCCGTCGTTTACCAGGGAGACCAGGTCTATATCAATGGCGACAGTGTGGGCACGCAAGAAGAGTATGCACACCATGCTTCGCTCATAGCCGAAGCAGGACGCAAAGCCCAGGCGAACAAGAACGATACATGGAACTCTCTCGGCGTTTTCTCGGTCGTTGCAGGTGACGAAGAAGTTTCGACTTTGGTCTTTCAGTTGTCCATCAATAAGGAAGGCACCATCCGCGGCACGGCCCTCAACACTATCACCAACGATGCACAAACCATTGTTGGCAGCGTGGGCACCAAGTCAGAACGAGCTGCATGGACCTTAGGAGATAATAAAACTCCTGTCTATGAAGCAGGCATCGCCAATCTGACTACCAGCGAGGTTCCCATGTTGGTGCATATCAGTAAAGGCAATACCAAACAGTATCTGCTGGTACGGCAGGAACAGCCTGCCAAGGACAAGTAGCAACAAGCCACTGCGTCAAAGCAGCTATACTTACTTCGGTTCAAGCCTCATCTCCCTACGGGTGGATGAGGTTTTTTGCTTCGTTCTTTACTA
>CAYPJB010000345.1:0-5185 GCA_964410845.1 uncultured Bacteroidales bacterium
GGGTCCAGCCTTGTTTCATCCAATCATCAATGGGCCAGAGGTGTTCCTGAGTGAGTTCCATGTTACATTTCAGCATCATGGCTCGTGAACCAACATGGAACTGTTCACCTGCCACCGATCCCTGCACGCCGTAACCAGTCATGTAGTGTTGATCTGCAACCACCATGTTCCCAGGTTGGTTCTTCAAACGATTTTCTAGTTCACTGATCAGTGCTGTTGCCAACGGGTGTACGATGCCCTTTTCGAGTGCCATCACCTGAGGGATGATAGATTCATCACCTTTCCATGCTTTCAGGGCAACTTTGCCTTCCGTGATGGTACCTGTCTTATCCAGCCACAGAATTCCGGGCTTATTTAAGATCTCGAAAACATCTCCTTTACGAATCAATATCTTCTGTCGTGCTGCACGGCCCTGAGCAATGGCTATCGTCATGGGTGTTGCGAGCCCCAGCGCACAGGGGCAGGCAACTATCAAAAGTGCAATGGTGTGATTGATGGCAATTTGTGATCCTGCCTGCCACCAGATGGCCAGGGTAAGTACCGCCAGGAAGATCACCAGTTTGAGGAAATAGCCAGAGATGCGATTGGCTAGTTCAACTATTGGAGTCTGGGCCAGGGATGCAGATTCAACCAGATCCATCAACCGACCGATGCGGCTCGACTTGCCAATAGCTGCAACACGAATGCGTAGTATACCACTTAGATTGGTAGCACCAGCAGTGACAATCCCGCCAGGATGAATCGGGATGCCAACCGATTCACCTGTCAGCAGCGATTGATCCAGTGTCGATTGACCAGAGATTACAACAGCATCAGCTGGGATGAGATCACCTACTCGTACTTCCACCTCATCGCCTGGCTTGAGTGAAATGGTAGGTACTCTTTCGATTAACCCATCACTGCGAACACGCTGCGCTACTCGAGGCGTCAGGCTGCGTAACAACGATAGACTTTCCGAGGCACGCAGTTGCTGTCGGAACTGAAGGAACCTGCCGATGAGCAAGACGAAAACGAGCATGCAGAGTGAATCAAAATAGATTTCCCCGACACCCATGATGGTGTTGTAAAGTCCCATGATTCCACCAGCCGCCAGGCCGAGGGACAGGGAGATATCCATGTGAGGAGTTCGAGTTCGAATGGCTTGCCTGGCACCACGGAAGAAAGTGGCACCGGGCCAGGCCAGCGATACCAATCCCAGCCCGGCGCTGACCCACCTGAGAATGCTGGCATGTTCCTGCGAGATGCCAGAATAATCCCCTCCATAGAGAGCGAAGGCGAGCATCATCGTGTTGCCAGCACAAAGGCCAGCGATGCCGAGCTTCAGGAAGTGCTGCCTGATCTCACGCTTGTTGGCATTATTACGGTGAGCATCGGTAGCAGGGTGGGAAGTATAGCCCAATAGTGCAAGCTGACGGGCAATAGTGGAAAGTGGTAGATGCTCTGGATTCCATCGAACTGTCACCTGGCGCGGGAGCAGTTGAGCACGGCTATCCAGAACGCCCTTGCAGATCATGGGCAGCTTTTCCACTAGCCAGACGCAAGCTGCGCAATGCATGCCTTCCAGGATCAGTTGCACTTCCTTCAGACCTGATCCCACGTCGCGTACATAGGTGGAATGGAAGACAGGATCATCGAATTCCGAGTAATCATCAAGCTGGCTCTGTGCCTGGAGCGGCTGCGATTCCACCTGGTTACAGATCTGATAGAAGGCATCGAGGCCTTCTGCGTGCAATAGTTGCCAGACTGTGCTACAGCCACTGCAACAGAATTGCTCGTTGGCCCCAGGAACTACCAGCCCGGCGGGCACTGGCAGTTTGCAATGGGAACAGGCTACAGCACGTTGAAGACCATTCTGCTGACTACTCTTCAACAGTGATGCAGATTCCGGTGAGATGGAAATACTAGTCGTCATCACAGCACGGAAGTTTCGTGGTCTTCAGTTGCGGAACTGTTTCAGGCTTGACTATCAATCCTGACATGGATGCATGCAGAGAATCCAGGCTGAAGGCTGAACGATGGAACAATGTCATCCAGCCAAGCACCAGGCAGGCAGCAATAGCAATCCATGGTGTCGCTTGTCGCCAGCGTGTCGAAAGCTGGCCCGCTGAAATTCCTACGACGCTCAGTAGTGGGATAGTGCCCAGCCAGAAAGCAAACATGATAATACTGCCCATTACAGCACTACCTGAACCAGCTGCTACGATGACAAAGGCATAGAGCCAGCCGCAGGGAATCCAGGTTGTCAGCATGCCTACCCACCAGGCGCGTACATGTTCTGGCCATGCCTTGGCAATCTTGAATCCGGCATAGATCGTCTTTACCCACTTCGACGGTATCGGAAGATGCTGGAGAGGTACTCCCAGTTGCCTGAGCAATAGAATCGTAGCACTGATAAACATCGTGAAGGCAGCGAGATAAGCCGCTGCCCGCTGCGATCCAAGCAGATAGCCTGATTGATTCAACGATTGCCCAAGCAGCCCCGCCAGCATACCGAAAAAGACATACGTCGTGAATCTACCCAGATGATAGGCTGCCAGTCGAGTGGACGTACTGAGTGTTGACGCTCCAGGCTTTCCCACGAGTAGCAGCACAAATGGTCCGCACATGCCAGCACAGTGTGTGCTGCCAAGCAGGCTTGCTGCCACAATGGTAAAGAGCAACTCCATGGTCACGAAGTAAAGCTCCAGAATTTTTCGGTACGGTCGATAAAGTGATCAGTCTGTCGATGAACGTTCAGGTCAATCTGCCATACGCCGGAGCGTTCCAGCAGTGCTTCTCCATGGTAGGCACCGGGCTGTTGAGGTATCGGTGTCAGTCGGATTTTCTGAATGTTATTCCCACGGGCATGATGGCAGAGTTCCACTGCTATATCTGCACTTTCGACAGCTTTACCCTGTCCATCTTTCAATTGAATGGTAAATCCACGTTTAGCAATAGCAGACTTGGGGTCATCAATGGAAATCGTCCATTTCCATCCCAATCGCTCGCTGGACTGCCGGGCAGCAAGCACCCTGTCGTGGTCCAGCGCCTGTTGATGGTAGTTTGGAATGACAGCGTGTGTCGGATCACTATTAGCCAGCACGATAGCAGAAATGCCCAACGTGATCTGTACCACGAAGAATACACCGATCACGCCGGTCCATAGGAGCCAGGATCGCCGTTCCTGTTTCACCGTGTCAGGGGAAGTTACGGACCCAAGAGACGACATGTAATCTCCTTCCGAATCTCTTTACCTTCTTTGACAGCCAGCTTGAGTTCGTACTGGCCGAAAGTAAATGCCGATTTCGGCACGGTAATAAGGATCGAATGTGTTGTCAGTTCCAGCGGCTTCGCCGGCCAGGGTTGTCCGGCAGCATCAAGGATGACCTGATCTCGTGGAACTGAACCCGTATCGAGAACTTCAATTGTGTAATGACGATCTTCATGCTCACGATTGACGAGCTTGATGTTGAAAGTGTTCTGCACCCTGCCGTCAGCCGTCAGGTTAAAGGGACTACCCAGATTTCTAAGTACCGTAACATCCACCGGGGCTCGTCGGCTGAGCACCACCACGAACGAAGAAATGGCTACCAGCAGCAATAACGGATAAATGACCACGCGTGGCCGTAACTTCTTGTGAGGCAGGCCTTCGATGGCTTCCTGACATGAGTAGCGTATCAGCCCTCGAGGTTTGTTGATCTTGTCCATGATTTCATCACAGGCATCGATGCACTGCGTGCAGTGAACGCATTCCATCTGCAAGCCATTGCGAATGTCGATGCCTGTTGGGCACGTTCGGACGCAGAGACCACAATCGATGCAGTCGCCTTGCGTGCGTTCTGCCATCGGTAGTTCAGTTCGAAGCTTGCCGCGTGGCTCACCACGCTTCGCATCGTACGCGACAATCAGCGACTGTTTGTCAAGCAAAACAGATTGCAGGCGGCCGTAAGGGCAGGCAACCAGGCAAGTCTGTTCTCGAAAGTAACCAAAATCAAAGAGCATTAACCCTGTGACAACGGCCATCACCATAAACGCTACAGGGTGTTTAAATGGTGAACTCATGATCCAATGTGAAAGCTGCTCCACTCCAACAAAGTAGGCAAGAAAAGTGTGAGCCAGCAGCATCGAGACCAGCAGGTATGCCACGAATTTCAGACTGCGGCGCCAGCCCGGTGTCAGCGATGAAGGCTTTCCGCCTTTACCCGTGGTGCCATCAAAAATTCGTTCGATCGGACGGAATACATACTCAAGATACACCGTCTGTGGGCAGGCCCAACCACACCAGACACGTCCGTACAAGGCAGTGAGCAGGAAGATTGTCAGAAATACCGATACCATGAAAAGCGCCAGCAGTAACGTATCGGTAGGTAGCAGCGTTAACCCGAAGAACGAAAACTGTCGATGGAGTAAATCGAGGAGAATCGCGGGCTTGCCGTTGATCTTCCAGTGAGGAAGCAACACGAAAAGCAGAATCAGCCCATACCCTACCAGTCTGCGAGCCTTCCAATAAACCCCAGGAGAAAGACGGGGATACAGCCAGCGCCGTGATCCGTCCTTCTCCATGGTGGAAAGTACATGTTCCTCAGGCTGTAGTAACGCAGACATCATAGTTCCATGTGGTTGAAGTGAGCCGACTCAGCAGATTACTTCCAGGGTGGAATGACTGTTCCTTCCGCTGCCTTGGCTCCAGCAGGGTTTGAGCCACGCAGTGAAGCAACATAACTGCTCACCAGCACCAGTTCGTTCGGATGCAGACGGTTCTTCCAGGCAGGCATGGCCTGGTTGTTAGCGCCTGCACCAACGACTGTTGCGATATCTTCAATGTTCTTGACGTTCTTCCAGTTTTCATCGCAAAGATTAGGACCAACCTTGCCTTCGCCTTTATCGCCATGGCATGAGACACAGTTTGTCTTGAAAACGATTTCGCCCACGGTTTTCCACTTGGGATCGTTCATGTACTTAAGGATTGTCGCCCGGTCCGGCGTGAGTGTACCGATTTCCGAGAAACGAATTCTCAAGTCTTCCGCTACTTCTCGGGTGTATTCATCCATCCCTGAACGGCCTGGCTCGTTCGAATGGAAATAGACCCAGTACCCCAAGCTGAAGAAGATGCTGCCGACAAAGATCCACGTCCACCAACCGGGAAGTGGATTGTCGTATTCCTGGATGCCATCATACAGGTGATCCATCGGTTTGCTGGCTTGCT
>CAYPJB010000346.1:0-5169 GCA_964410845.1 uncultured Bacteroidales bacterium
AACTCGGGCTGACTCAAGATAAAGTGATCGCGATAGGCGACAGCGATCCTGATTCCTGCATGGTACGTTCTGCTGGCATTGGCATTGCCTTCCAGCCCAAGACCAAAGCCTTTGAAGCATCCGCTCATCACGTCTACCAGGATAACCTGATGGAAATCATGCAGACGCTGGGCGAACGCACCATCACGTGGAAGAGTGCGGTGTGAGGCAAGTGTCGGGTTGGTATCTGGTTGGGGTCATCCCAAAAGCAAACGCTCACGAAGTCGTGAGCGTTTGCTTTTCGTCATGGATGGTAAACAGCCAGGGTATCTCGGCAGCGCGAGATTGGTAGTTACCCGATTAGTGCCCCGCGTCCGTCTTGATCCGCATGCCGTAGAAGCTGCGGTAGACGAAGAACATGGAGACAGCAATAAAGGCTGCAGCCAGTCCCCAGCAGAGCGAGGGGTTGGCGTGGGCACCGTGCTTCATCGAGACTGCCAGTTCCACGGCCAGCAGGCCGAAGAGGGTGGTGAACTTGATGATCGGGTTGAGTGCCACCGAGGACGTATCCTTGAACGGATCACCCACGGTATCGCCCACCACGCAGGCATCATGCAGTGGTGTACCCTTGGCCTTCAGCTCGGTCTCCACGATCTTCTTGGCATTATCCCAGGCACCGCCGGCGTTTGCCATGAAGATGGCCTGGTAGAGGCCGAAGAGAGCGATGGAAACCAGGTAACCGATGAAGAAGAACTCATCGAGGAAGGCGAAACCGAGAGCGGAGAAGAAGACTGTCAGGAAGATGTTGAACATACCTGCCTGAGCATACTGAGTGCAGATTTCCACCACCTTTTTACTGTCTTCGGTGGAGGCTTTCTTGACAGAATCATCGAGCTTGATGTTCTTCTTGATAAACTCCACAGCCCGGTAAGCACCTGTGGTCACGGCCTGCATCGAGGCGCCGGTAAACCAGTAGATGACCGCGCCACCGGCGATCAGGCCAAGCAGGAACGGAGCATGCAGCAGGCTGAGGAATTCCAGGTTCACCGACAACGGTACGCCCTTGTGAGGGCCAGCTTCGGGCGTTGTCAAGGCGACGATGATGGAGAAAATCATCGTGGTGGCGCCCACGACCGCGGTACCAATAAGCACTGGCTTGGCCGTAGCCTTGAAGGTATTGCCTGCACCGTCATTCTTTTCCAGGTTTTCCTTGGCGAGTTCAAAGTTGGGTTCGAAGCCAAAGTTCTTCTTCACATCTTCCTTGATGTTGGGAATGCCTTCGATGGCAGAAAGTTCATAGACCGACTGAGCGTTATCGGTAACCGGGCCATAGCTATCTACCGCAATGGTCACCGGGCCCATGCCCAGGAAGCCGAAGGCCACGAGGCCAAAGGCAAAAACGGCAGGAGCATACATCAGCGTTCCAAACCCAGAAGTACTGACGAAGAAGGCAATCCCCATCAGGCCGACAATGATCATTCCCAGCCAGTAAGCACTGAAGTTACCAGCGACCAGACCGGAGAGAATGTTCAGTGAAGCACCACCTTCACGGGAGGAGGTGACTACTTCCTTCACGTGGGCTGATTCGGTGGAGGTGAAGATTTTCACGAGTTCAGGGATAATCGCACCGGCCAGGGTGCCGCAGGAAATGATCGCAGAAAGCTTCCACCACATCGTGCCATCGCCCATATCCTTGATGAGGAGCCAGGAGAGTGCAAACGTCAGAGCCACTGATACGAGTGAAGTCAGCCAGACGAGGAACGTCAGCGGTGCTTCGTAGTTGAAATCAGTGGCTTCGGAATACTTGCTTTTGGCAATGGCTTCGTTCACATAGTAGGAACCCAGCGAAGCCAGCACCATCATGACACGCATCATGAAGATCCAGACGAGCAACTGCACCTGGACCTGAGGCTGCTTGACAGCCAGCAGAATGAAGCTGATCAAGGCGACGCCGGTCACACCATAGGTTTCAAACCCGTCAGCGGAAGGCCCGACTGAATCGCCAGCATTGTCGCCAGTGCAGTCGGCAATCACGCCAGGGTTACGGGCATCGTCTTCCTTGATTTTGAAAACGATCTTCATCAAGTCAGCGCCGATGTCTGCAATCTTGGTGAAGATACCACCCGCCACGCGGAGAGCAGCAGCACCGAGCGATTCACCGATGGCGAAACCGATGAAGCAAGGGCCAGCATAATCGCCTGGAACAAACATCAGGATGATAAGCATCAGCAGCAGTTCAACGGAGATGAGCAGCATACCGATGCTGATACCAGCCTTCAGAGGGATGGCATAGCAGGGATAAGCCTTGCCGGTAAGGGCGGCGAAGGAGGTACGGGAATTGGCAAAAGTGTTGACCCGGATGCCGAACCAGGCGACCAGGTAGCTGCCCAGGATCCCGATGACACTGAAGGCCAGGATGATGCCAACGATGTTGACGGGATAGCCGGTCTGTTCCTTTTTGGTGACAGGATCAGTGTAATGTGCCAGCGAACTGAAGTAGTAGCCAATGACAACAGCAATGAAGACCCAGAGGATAGCCAGGAACTTGCCCTGAGTCAGGAGGTAGGTCTTGCACGTCTCATAAATGAGTTCTGAAACTTCGCGCATCGACTGGTGCACTGGCATATTCTTGAGCTGGGAGTAGATCCACAAGCCGAAGAAGAGGCCTACGGCGGAGACGACCAACCCCACATAAAGCAAATTCTTGCCACCGATTCCACCCAGGAAGGAAGCAGAGTTCAGATCGGGTAATACGAGCCCTGCTTCGCTGGCGAAACTGGGGGTATAGCAGAGCAGCAAAGTAACCAATGCGAGCACCAGTCGCAGAGAGTTCTTCATCGAACGCACCCACAGCGGTGCGCGCCAAGGTTGATCAATCATGTCGTGCAATCCTGCGTATTAAATGGAGAGGTACGGGTTGCCCCGTCGTTGTTACTCACTGAATTTCCACAAAGAGAAAGATAGGAGCCTTGAAGCCGGTGTCCACCTTGAAACGAACGAGTGACAGCGTTATGGCGTTGAATGACCCGCTACCAGTGGCCATCGACACCACTTGCTGCTAGGGGTTCCACTTCGCTCGAGCAACCATGTTGCGACTATATGACGAGGCAATAATATTGGGCTTGGCAAGTATCTTTGAAGTGGGTACGGTGTAAAAGTTCTTATGCCAAGGATGGTGTTCATATGCGTGGAATTCGACTTATCGCTCTACAAGTAGTGGGAATGGTAGGCCTCCTGCTGCTACCCATTTCGGCCTATGCACAAGTTACCATCTACAATTCAGGTGGCTTCGAAAGTTATAACATCGATACGCTTTCGCCCCAGGACAACTGGCAGACAACGGATATCAATCAGAACAGCACTCCTGCAGGCATAGTGCAGAGCGCACTTACCTTTTCAGGCAACCGGGCAGTGCAGGTCATAGGTCCTAATCTTTTTAACGATATCAATTTCAGCTATTCCACCTTCTGGTGGCAGGATCGGACCGGTTCACCCATCAATCCTGTTGCTCTCGGCACACCTATCGTTCGCACTACCTGGCGCCAGTATGTCACCGGGACTACTGCTACTCTCGGCCAGATGCCTTTCGCAGGAGTTTACTTCGAAGGGTTCACCGCAGGTGGCGTTCAACAAATGATCACCTCAGTGCTTTTCGATAACGCTGACAGCATCACAGCAATTACCACCGGAGGGAATGGTATTTCCAGTGCAGTGATTCCCAATGCACGTAACACCTGGCTTGATTTCCGAGTCGATCTCAACTTCAGTACCCAGCGGTTCTTTGTTTACGTCAATAACAATCTGGTACTGAACAACCTCGCGTTTCGCAATACCAACGGAGCCACGAACCGCCTGGTTGAATTCGGCTTCCAGGCCAGTGCCATCGATATCATCAGCCCACCGCCCAGCAACGACGTCTACTACGATGACTATCTAGTAATACGAACAGCGGCTGTCCCTGAGCCCACCACCATCGCCCTGGGTGGCTTGGCCATTGTCGGTGCAGCTGGCTTCTGGCGCTACCGCACCAAGCGACATCAGAAATTGATGCAGGAAGAAGTTGAACCAACGCTTTAGCATTCCACTGTTGCAATATAAAAGCAAGGCTTGCCACGTTGTGGCAAGCCTTGCTTTTTGAATGCTGGTAATGCTGAATTACCCCGTCTGGATTCGAACCAGAAATGAGAGTACCAAAAACTCTAGTGTTACCAGTTACACCACGGGGTAGTGGCTGCTTGGTGTACGATACTGTGTAGAGAGTAGAGAGGCAAGACCGGTTCGCGCTCCCGTCATAAAGACATCAAGCCCAGAGCGTCCTCTCTGGGCTTGATGCTTCTCGTCTTCTCTGGGTGCTTACTCGCCGTTGAGACTCTCTGCCAAACGAGCGAGAGCTTCGCTTTCGATCTGACGGACTCGTTCTCTCGTCAGGCCGAGGGCTTCACCGATCTCTTTGAGCGTCTTGGGTTCCTCAGCATCGAGGCCGAAACGCATACGGAGGATGGTCGCTTCGCGTTTGTCCATCTGCTCTAAAAGCTGGAGCACCTGAACCAGGTCATCACTCATGACCATTTCGGCATCGGGTGTTCTGGTACGCTCGTCGGTCAGCATCTCGCCCAGCGTCCAACCTGCTTCAGGTTGATCGGTCTGAGGCGTAGCATTGTAAATCTTGATGGCCTTCTTGATGATGTTCAGCTTCTTCTTGGGAAGCTCGAGGGCCTTGGCGACTTCATCCTGTGTTGGTGGGCGGCCCAGGGCGTCGTTGAGTTGAGCGGTAGCACGTCGCCACTTCGAGAGCAGTTCGACCATGTAGGCGGGGATGCGGATCGTCTTGGCGGAGTTGACCAGAGCCCGCTTGATCGACTGCTTGATCCAGTAGCTGGCGTAGGTGCTGAAGCGGGTGTTCATGCCCGGATCGAAGCCTTCGACAGCACGAAGCAGGCCGAGGTTGCCTTCTTCGATGAGGTCCTGCAGGGCCAGGCCTTTGCCGGTGTAGCTGCGGGCGATGTTGACCACCAGGCGAAGGTTGGCCCGCACCATGCGTTCACGGGCTTCGCCGCTGCCCGCAATGATCTGGTACGCGAGTTCCTTCTCTTCCTTAGCAGTCAGGAGCGCGGTTTCGTTGATCTCGCGGAGATATGTCTCCAGGGGAGATTGGGCTGATTCGCTTCTGATGCGACGTGGTCGATTCAT
>CAYPJB010000347.1:0-5145 GCA_964410845.1 uncultured Bacteroidales bacterium
CGAGATCGCTTTCACGCAGGAGCCGAGCAGCCTGGGTGATGAAGTGCAGCGGGGCGGCGATGGGTTGTTCCCAGACTTGTTGGTACCAGCCGGGTGAATGTACGCCAGCACCGTAGCCACTGCGGAAGCTGAGCCGTGAATGGGACCATGGTATCCAGGTGGCCAGGGTCTTAGTCTTGGGCAGGCCTTTAAGCAAGGCTGCATCGTCTTTGACGGTGAACTGGTCGAGAGCTTCTTCGGTAAGCACCGGGGCATGGTAGGCACCACAAATGATGGCGACCTTGGGGAACAGGCTCTTTCTGGTAGCACGCAACACCTGCCGCATGTGGGCTTCGCGAAGCTTGTCGCGTGGGTTGGTCTCGGGGTACTCCTGTCGAACCGCTGTCATCGCTTCAATGATAGCTTGGAATAGACCGCTGGCATCCTGTCGTCGTTCGACTTGTTCTTCCCACCAGAGTTCGTGATCAGTAAAGCCTGCCGCCTCGGCAAGCACTGCAATGGGATCGGTACGCCAAAGCGGGGGTTCTTCGAGTTCTTCCTTGCTGTCGGTAGCTTCATCCGCAACGGGTTGTTCTTCGTCCGTCTCATCAGCGTCAGATTTCTGAGCCAACTGAATCGCCTGGGGCAAATCCATCAGCTTGATGCTGATCTTGTTCTTGAGAGCCCACTGGAGTGCCTGCCATTCGGGAGAGAAGACCGCGAGCGGATAGTAGACACCCGACTTGGGAGCGTCAGGCGGGTAGAAGAGCATCGCCACCGGGGGCTTCATTTCGGGATGGGCTGCCTGCGGTAGAATCTCTTCACCATCGCTGGGGCCTTCCATCACAATGACATCAGGCTGGATGGCTTCGAGCGCAGCCAGCAGGCTGCGGGCACACCCAGGCCCGTGATGGCGAATGCCCAGCACATGCCAGCTCATTCAGCAACCTCGCGGCTGGCCCGGTAGATGTCCTTCCAGCCTGGACGTTCCTTGACGACGGTCTGCAGATATTCCTGCCAGATGATCTTGTCCTGCACCGGGTCCTTGATGACTGCACCTTGCAGGCCCCAGATCAGATCACCGGCCTTCAGAGCGCCATCGCCGTAGAACGCTGCGAGAGCCATGCCATTGTTGACGACCGAAATGGCTTCCGCTGTCGAGAGGGTACCACTGGGTGACTTGACCTTGGTCTTGCCATCTTCGGTGACACCTGCACGAAGCTCACGGAAGATGGTGACGATGCGGCGAATCTCTTCGAGAGCAGGTTTCTCTGCAGGGAGTTCCAGTGCCCGCCCCAGTTGGTCAGCACGTTGCTGCACGATGCTGACTTCATCTTCCAGGCTGTCAGGCGTGGGGAGTACGACCGTGTTGAACCGCCTCATGAGGGCGCTGGAGAGTTCGTTCACGCCCTTGTCGCGGTTGTTGGCGGTGGCGATGATGTTGAAGCCTTTGGTCGCCTGCACTTCGGTGTTCAGTTCGGGAATAGGCAGCAGCTTTTCCGAAAGGATGGTGATGAGGGCATCCTGCACTTCGCTGGGGATACGGGTGAGTTCTTCGATGCGGGCGATGCGGCCTGTCTCCATCGCAACCATCATCGGGCTGGCAACGAGGGCATTGCGGCTAGGCCCTTCTGCTAAAAGTCGGGCGTAGTTCCAGCCGTAGCGGATGGCGGTTTCGTCAGTACCTGCGGTGCCTTGCACCAGGAGTGTCGATGTACCCGAGATGGCTGCGGCCAGGTGTTCGCTCACCCAACTCTTGGCGGTGCCCGGTACGCCGTAGAGTAATAGCGCTCGGTCAGTCGCCAGGGTGGCGATGGCGATCTCCATGAGTCGGGCCTGGCCGATGTATTTGGGTGTTACCTCGAAGCCACTCGAAAGCTTGCCGCCGAGCAGGTAGGTCTTCACACCCCACGGGGAGAGCTTCCAACTGGGTGGCTTCTGACGGTCATCGACCTTGGCAATCTCAGCGAGTTCTTCGGCGTACTGCTGCTCAGCCTGCAGGCGTAACTTTTTCTCGACCGACGCTGTCGATGTCTTGGCCATGAATCACTCCTGATTTCTTGCATTGCAAACGAGTGTTACACACCGAGATCGCGAATGGTGCAGATCGTGCGGAACTGAATACCCAGGCTCTCAAAGCGTTCGCGGGCACCCTGCAGGCGATCCACGATACCTACTACCGCTATCACCTCAGCGCCTGCTTCACGCACTGCTTCGATGGCAGTCATCACCGAGCCACCGGTGGTGAAGACATCTTCGACGATGACGACTTTGCCCCCGGGAGGAAGCACGCCTTCGACGGTCTTCTGCAGGCCATGTGCCTTGGCTTCCTTGCGGATGAAGAAGCCTTCCATGTCTTTGCCCATCTTGTGGTAGTGCATGGTGGCAGCAACGGTGAGAGGAAGAGCCCCTACTGCTGGCCCACCGATGGCAGCCATCGGGAGATCTTTTGTCAGGTCGTACAGGGCTTCGCCGATGAGCGTAGCAGATTCGCCATGCAGAAAGAGCGAGCGGGCATCGATGTAGTAGCTACTCTTCTGGCCGGAAGCGAGGGTGACTTCCTTGTGGATGATGGCCCGTTTCTTGATGAGGTCGAGGAGCGCGGTGCGGTTGGTCATGGTGCTTGCCTAAAGTGGTTGACTGAAAGTGTATCACTCTCAGCGCTGATGGGAATCAGCATCTGGAGACAATATCCCAGCCACACCACATAATGACGAGATCAGCACACAAGTGGGCCACCCAGGCTCCGAGTAGCGAGCCGGTATGCCGATAAATACAGCACCAGATGAACCCGCCGAAACCGATGCAGAAACTGCACAATATCACCAGTAAGAGACCTGACGTACCTGGCAGAAAAGTGTAAAGCACCAGGATGTGATGGAGCATGAACCCGAGAGAACTGACAAGGGCAGCCCAGAGCCAGGGAATGCCGGTGCTGAGCCGACCGAAAACGAACCAGCGCCAGTAGTATTCCTCAAATGCTGAATGAATGATGCTGAGGAATCCTGCAATGATGAGGAAAGTGGTCAGCGAAGTGGCGCCGGCATCATCCAGTTTCTGCTTCACCAGCGGGCCAGTGGTTTGCAGGATGGGCAGATGCTGAACCCAAAGAAAGTAGAAGAGCAGGATAGCTGCAGCAGTGAAGAGACCGAAATCAAGGCCGAGTTTAAGCGATAACAGATGCCGTGGTTTTATTGCTGGGGTTTGGTCGTCAGCAGTACTGGCACGCATGCCCTGGTAACGAAGCCAGAGATACCAGCCGACAGGCAGTAACCCCGTGACAACCTTGGAAGCCAGATAGACGACGCGGGTGAGAGTACCCTGGCCTGCCAGGAGAAAGAAATAAATCCAAGTCATCACCGTCGGCGCCAGCATCACTACTGCGATGATCCAGCCTTCCGTTTTCCAGGTGAATGGACGCATATTGTCCCGGAGATGCAACTAAGCTTCCAAATCTGTTGGCAGGTCTTCCAGATCTCTCGTACTGACTGGACGAACGACTAGTTGAGTGCCCATCACGGAAACCACTTTGACCAGTTGTCCTGCATCCAGGAAGATACCTTCACTGGTACTTTCGTACCGTTTGCCTCGAATCTCAGTAGCACCTGAAGGTTGATGCTGGGTGATGGTTTTTCCTGTCAAGCCATGCAGTTCTTCGAAGGCATGCTGGGCTTCAGTTACTACAGCAGCTTGTTCTTCGGTGGGCTTCTCCAGCATGACTGCTTTGCCCATGGGGGTATAGGGCCACCAATAAAAGGCCGTTCCCCCCAAAACCGGCAGAAGAACAAGCAAACCAACGATGGTAATAATTCCAGTTCGAACGCCGCCACCTTCACTCTCGGGTGTGTAGAAGATGAGAACTATTCCGGAACCCATAAAAAAGAGAGAGAAAATCATGAGCAGTCCGCCCGAAGGCAGGAAGACTTCCAGAACCAGAAAGAGGATGCCCAGCAGAATAGCAGCTATAGCAAAAGTCATAGTTATTCCTTAAACAGGTTTGACCACCACACGCAAGCCATCAATCTCAATGATCTGAACACGCTTTCCCGCATCGACAAAGCCACTCTCGGTGGTGACATCTATATAGTCATCGCCGAAACAGGCACGTCCTGCAGGCCGCAGTTCCGTCACTGCTGTTCCGACGGCACCAAGCAGGTTGGGAGAAGAAGCTGGCGGTAGCGTGGCAGCAGCATCGCTGGTTTCTTCATCGGGAGCGGGCAGAATCAGCCAATGAAACATCGGCATGTGAGGAAGAAATCGTGCAATGGCGAAAGCACCGAGGATTGAAAGAATCAGTCCTCCTGCAAAGATGCTGAAATTGCGACCCAGTGCCATGTATTCATCCGATGTCTGAGGCCACTGTTTAACGACCACCAGAGATAAGCCAAGCAACATTAGCACAATCCCGCTTACGCCTGTAATGCCAAAGCCGGGTAGTACAAATATCTCGACGCCGAGAAGCACTATACCCAGGAGAAACAGCAGGATAGCCAGAGCATTGACCTGGCCAGACAGCCAGGAGTGGGCCCAGAAGAGAAGCAGGAAACATACGGCAGAGACGATGATCGGTACTGTCATGCCTGGCGCTTTGATTTCGAGAATCAGCCCAAGGAAGGCGATGATGGCGAGCATTGTTGTCGTGGCAGGATGCTGAAGGAAGAGCACCAGGTTATCAAGCCAGTTGGCCCGCATCATGATGACATCGCTGGCTGAGATACCGTAGAGCGTGTAGACACCTTGAATATCTTTTGTTTGCAAGGTGTTGCGGGCAAGGCCGAGTTCAACAGCCTGGTTGGCAGTGAGAAGCAGCAGTTGGCCCTTTTTCTTCACCACTCCCAGTTCTTTCCAGCCGGGACGCAGGTCGTTCTTGTCCATGAGCTGAACAGCCAGGTTTTGTTCGCGTTTGTTCGGGTCTGGTTCTTCCTGAACCTGGATCAGTTCCAGGTCACGCTGGAACAGGCCTTTGACGACAGCCTCAGAGACCCCCGATTTCTGAGCGATGCTGAGCAGACTGGCTTGCCGTTCATTGATGAGATTGGCATCAAAGGGTTGATTAGCATTCTGATAGACCAGGTTGTACATATCGCCCAGCCGTGCTTCAGGACCAAGCACAATCTCATCGCAGGCCAGGGCGATGAAGTTAGCAGTTCCAGTGCAATTCTCCGG
>CAYPJB010000348.1:0-3021 GCA_964410845.1 uncultured Bacteroidales bacterium
GGTGCGACATCTCCACAGGAATTGGCCAAGCTGCGAATGATGATGCCCCAAGTGCCGTTCCTGGTACCGGGTTATGGTGCTCAGGGTGGCACTGCTCAAGACTGCCAGGCTGCATTTGCCAAAGGTGGGCTAGGCGCAGTGGTGAACAGTTCACGGGGCATTCTGTTTCCGTACAAGCCTGATGATGTGGCGTGGGAGAAGAAGGTCGTCGAGGCAGCAGCCAAGGCACAGCGGGAGTTAGCGACAGTTGCTGGCTTAGTGCGATAATGATGTCAGCAATGCTTCATACTTTTCGCCATGTGCAGTCAGCGTCAGCAACCTGCTTTCCTCGCCATTTGGTTCAAGCCGAATCTCTAAATGTTCTTTGGGCAGCAGTGGTTCGATTCGCTCGGCCCATTCCACAAGACAAACTCCCTCGCCGGCAAAATAATCAAGGGCTCCCAGGTCTTCAAACTGCTGGATCGACTTCAGCCGATAGGCATCGAAGTGATAGATGGGCAGCCTGGCATCATACTCCTGAATGAGCATGAAGGTGGGACTGGTGACAGCGACGGGGTTCACCACATTGAGCCCCTCGGCAATGCTTCGTGTTAAAAAGGTTTTGCCTGCACCGAGCGGACCGTTGAGCGCAATTACTGCTCCGGGAAAAAGCTTTTCTCCAATCAACTGTCCTATCACAGCGGTTGATTGAGGCTTACGACAATCAATAGTCAATGTTCTCATAATGCCACGGGCTGTGCAGGAATCTGAAGCAATTGCGTTTTCACATTGTCCACCCGTACGTTTCGACGACGCACCCAGTTCCAGGTGTAACTCAGACACATCACAGTGAACAGCAGGTAACATGTCGCCATCACGTAGGGGACGAGATCAAAGTACTTCACATCCTGATTCTGCAAGCCAAACCGCATGAATTGTGTGATGGGCGTGAGATAGAGTAGGGCTTGCCCCAGGAAGACGTAATCAGGCAATCGCGAAGCACACATCATGGAGCCAGCCAGAGTCGGCACTGCTACCAGGAACATCATGATAAGTATGAAGAATACTGTACCATACTTCCTTGAGACCAGATGCAGGGACTGATACAGGGCTCCCACGAAGATCACCGTAGCCAGCGTGGCCAGGCTGAGATCGAATAGTATCATCGGATTGGCAAGCTTGTCCGATTCTAACAACTTCATGAGGCTTACACAGAAGGCAGCAGATGCCACGTTGACAAAGATCGTCATGGTGTTGGGAGCGCGATCATGTACAAACGAATCGCGCAAATTGCTGCCTGGCTTCCTGTACCGCCAGATCCACGACATCACCCAGTCCACGCGAGGAGTCAGGCTGACAAAGTAAACCACCGAGACAGCGATATGTATCAGGGAAAAAAAGACGAGTTGATGTTGCAATGACATCCCCGCTGCCCCGAGTTTCCCATTCGTTCCACAACTGTTGAGAATGCCCGCCACCAGCAGATCGACAAGGATAAGGAAGAGATACCCTTGTTTCTTGCCGAGCGGCGTGCTCTCGATATTACCTAACCGTCTGGCCATGATGCTGAGAATGAACCAGGAGGCGATGATGTGAGCAACAGGGGTGAACAACAGGCAGGGAATCTCGAGTGAAAACCAACTGAAGCGGGCTGCCCATGGGTTCTCTGCACTGAATCCGGAAAAGGCTGTGAGGGGCGTAAATAGTGCCCCGATGGACATACGCCGCGGGTCAGCCAGGTAGGAAGCCGAATCACCACCAGCAAAGGTGCTGTAGATGAGCATACCGGTAACACCTATAAAAATGCCAAACCCCGGGGCGGCTCCGGTGCCCTTGTTGCTGGTGATCTGCAAGGTGTTCTGGATGACACACGAACCAACCAGGAAAGGAAACGTCAGCAGTTGCACCCAGCTGAGAATCAAGGTGATGAAGTCTGCTCCAGGGACACCATTCAGAATAGTGAAGACGGCAATCGGGATGGCAGCGATGGCAAGCAGGTAGGCCATCACCGGAGCGCCGAGCAGTTTACCAACGAGAATATCCCGCGGGCTGACAGAGGCAATTCGCTGGAAGTCGAGTGTTTTGTTCATGACTTCGTTCTTGATGGAACTTCCAGCCTGGCCCAGCATAATGAGGCCCGAGAGGAAGCACTGGCCACCGAAGAGCATGAGCAGAAAAATCTTGTGGGGGTTCCCTTTGAAATTCTCGCTGATGCTGACGAAATACTGCCAGGCTGCCATCCCCATCACGAGCAAGATGATGTAGAGAGTGACATTGAGGAGCAGATTTCCCCGCCGCGCCCTGAGCAGGAATGCGGTGCCGACAAGTGGATTCTTCCAGGGAGCTAGTCGCATGGGGCATCCAATGAGAAAGAGGGAAGGCGGTAGCTTCCCACTTTCAGAATAGCGTAGACATTGGCTCGATGCTACTTCTTCGGCTGCTGATTTCGCTTCTCGGTGAAGGTGCGATAGGAAGATGAGAGTTCATCAGGAACATCACTGGCCGGGTCAACAATTTGCTGCGTCCGCTGCCTGATGCCAGTGAGGGATTTGCCGGGACCCTGGTCAGACTGCTTGCCAGCGGCCTTCAACCGGTCTAGCTTCTTTTCGCCTATGAGCTTGAGAGCCTGTTCCCTGGTCAGGTTCAGTTCCTTGAGCTTGTCGGCCAGCTTGCGGTCAATGTCACCGCGACGGAGTTTGTCCGCCAGCGTATCGAGAGCCAGTTCGCGATTCCTGGCATCATCACCAGTGATTTCTTGAGGCTTGCCATCCTTTTGAGGAGCGCCCTTGGGAGGAGTTTTCCCTTCTTTCGCTACCTTGTCGAGGATGTCTTCCAGGTTACCTTTGTCTTTGGGGTTAGTACCTGCACCGCCGCCAGCAGCGCCGTCATCGCTGGGATTGGGGTCTTTGGCATGCTTGTCAGGTGATTCCTTTTCTGGCTTGTCACCTTTGTCGTCAGTAGGTTTATCACTTTTCTCGCCGGAAGGTTTGTCGCCCTTCTCGCCGGTAGGCTTGTCGCCCTTGTCGTCAGTGGGTTTGTCCC
>CAYPJB010000348.1:3121-5062 GCA_964410845.1 uncultured Bacteroidales bacterium
GCTTGTCGCCCTTGTCGTCAGTGGGTTTGTCCCCCTTTTCGCCAGTGGACTTGTCCCCCTTTTCGCCAGTGGACTTGTCCCCCTTTTCGCCGGCAGGTTTGTCACCCTTCTCGCCGGTAGGCTTGTCGCCCTTTTCGCCGGTAGGCTTATCACCCTTTTCACCGGTAGGCTTGTCGCCCTTGTCGTCAGTGGGTTTGTCACCCTTCTCGCCGGTGGGCTTGTCGCTCTTCTCGCCGGTGGGCTTGTCGCCCTTCTCGCCGGTGGGTTTATCCCCCTTTTCGCCGGTGGGTTTATCACCTTTTTCGCCGGTGGGCTTGTCGCCCTTCTCGCCGGTAGGTTTGTCACCTTTTTCGCCTTGTTCAGTCTTCTCGCTTGCCTGCTTGTCCTTCTCGCCATTCTTCTCCGACGAAGACTCGCCAGGTTGCTGCTTGTCCTGTTCGCTTGGGTTCTTCTGTTTCTCTTGCTCGTTCTTGTCGATTTCCTTCTGTTCGTTGTCTTTGGCTTTGTCTTGGTCCTTCTTGTTTTGGTCTTCCATTTCAGCCGCATTCTTGCCTTGTTCATCCCGTTCTACACCAGTAGCTTCGCCCTTGAGATGCAGCTTGATGATCTGTGATTTGCCTACGTTTGGTCTTGGTTCGGCACCATCTGTAGCTTCCACCTGCACTTCCAGAACCGTTCCCACTTTGAACATCATGGGCGGTGGGTTGGCAGCATCCTTGTCGAACGTCAACTTCGCCAGGTCAATGGTAAATATAAAGCTTGCTGGTGGAGGTTGTGCCCCGATAGCTCGCTGCATGTTCTTAAGGACATGATGTCCATCAATAATGAACAGTTCCTTGTTGTCGCCACTTCGTCTAATTCGAAGCGTGACATCCTTGATGGCAATATCATCCTGGGCAATTCCTTGCACTGGAACGATGGCATTGGCCTGGACATCAAGATCAACCTGCCCGGGTGCCAGTTCTTTGCCCATGACCTTCTGAATTACGACAGTAGGGACCTTGTCGGCAGTCACCTGGATCGGGAAACGGGCAGACTTGCCCATCTGGTTATCAGCACTGACAACATGGAGTTGGGCATAGTACTTCTGCTTGTCATTCTCGGGAATGAAATCAGAGGTGAGCACCAGGGGTTTGGTCAGCATCAGCTTGGCGTCAGCTTGATCACCCTGGGGGCGGACGAGTTTGATGAGTCGCTGATGGATGGCAACGATGCTACCCTCAGTTTCGGTTTGTTCCTGGAAGATTTCGAGGTAGCCGGTAGTGATGGCCCGGTCACCAATGACATTCATTTTGACCTGGGTGCCTTCCATTCCCTTGAGAGCGCCACCGGCAGTGGTTTGTGGTGCCTTGTTGGTGTGTGCTGGGAAGGTGAAGCGGTTCTCCAGGCTGATTTTTGGTGCCTGCTGCGCGGTAAGAACCAGTTTGAACTTGCGAGTGACGTTATCGCCAGCTCGGAACCAGAACAGGAAGCCGTCAGGTAACAGGTCTTCTGCGGGGAGGATGATTCGCCAAGGACGGGCGCCATCTCCTTTGCGGGATTGGTTCATCGGCTTGACGCGGAGTTCTTTGTCGCCTGGGATCTGGTACTCGAATGTCACTCGTTCGGGTACCTTGCCGGTAGTAAGTACGCGGAATTCGACTGCCTTGCCCTGCTCGACGAGCACATTCAGGTTGGGTAGCGTTTCGGGATCAACCGTCGGTGCTGGTTCCAGTATCGGGTTGATCACTTCGATCTTCGTCTCGGTTGGTTCATCTGTTGTTTTGTTCTTTGACTTCTCTCCAGTGGCTTCGCCAGCTTGCTTGTCGCTCTTGTCGCCAGCTTGCTTGTCGCTCTTGTCGCCAGCTTGCTTGTCGCTCTTATCGCCCGCTTGCTTGTCGGACTTGTCGCCCGCTTGCTTGTCGCTCTTATCGCCCGCTTGCTTGTCGGACTTGTCACCCG